>NZ_QHJN01000108.1:0-26834 GCF_003947565.1 Actinomadura sp. WAC 06369
CCCCGCACCCGTTCCGCCCGGCCCCCGCAGTCCCCTTCGCAACCGGTGTGGGTTCATGGTCCGGCGGCGGTGTCCAAAAGGCGCCGGAGGCCGCATGATGGCGGTATGAGCGAGCAGAAGCAGCACGGCGAGAAGGCGTCGGACGGGCGGTGGCGGGCTCTGCCGCCGCGCACCCCCCTGGAAGACCTGGTCGCCGTCCAGGAGGTCCCGCCCAAGCCCCAGGTGATCGCCGACGGCGACATCATGAAGGTCGACGAGGCCACCCGGTACCCCGCCTGACCCTCGCCGGTCCTGGGGGCCGGGGCCTAGAGGCTTCGGACGAGGACGGCGGCGAGGTCGCGGGGGTCCTCGGGGCCGAGGTGAGGCGCGGCGATCGAGCGGACGGTGAAGGGGTCGGACGGGGTGGCCGCGTCCGCTTCGGCGAGCATGCGGTCCTGGGGGGCCGGGGGGACGGCCCGGTCGGCGGTGTAGCGGACGTAGGTGCGCGGGATGCGGCCCCAGGTCCGCGGATGGCCGCGGGCGGCGTCGGTGGAGACGGCCGCCGACTCGTCCGGCTCGAACCGCGAGGAAGGCCGCGTCGCTGTACCCGGCGGCCAGCGCCTTCCGGGCCGTGGCCGGGCAGGTCCGCCGCCATCGCGCGGTGACCCGCCTCGGCGAGGGCGGCGGCCAGCGGCGCGAACGCGTAGGCGTTGCCGTTGGCGCCGTGGACGATACATCCAGCTGCTTCTGGGGCGGCACACCGCCGAAAGTGCTCGCGCCGCGCTGCACCACCGGCTGCGCGCGCTCCGCACGGGCTGATCTTCCGCGGACACGGCCTCGGCGGCGGCCGGGGCGTCAGAGGAGGTGTTGGAGTTCCTGGGTGGCGTACCAGAGGAGTTCGTGGCCTTCGGCGCCGTCGACGGTGAAGGCGGCATCGTCGTCCCCGGTGTCGGCGGCCGGGAGGGCTTCGACGGCGGCGGCGATGTCGGCCTCGGCGTCCGCGTCGTCGACGTGCCCGGACGCGATCTTCTTCCACGGTACGGGCGACGCCAGCCGGACGAGCGACGGATCGTCGTCGTCGAGGGCCGCGTCGCCGCGGGCCTGCTCGACGACCCGGTCGGGCATCTCGGCGGCCAGCACGACGCGGCGGCGCGGGGCGGACGGGTCGGCGGCGAGGAGCCGCAGGGACGCGCGGGCGGCGGCGGTGAGGGCCGCGTACTCGAGCTCTTCGGTGTCGCCGCCCGCGTACCACTCGCGGAGCGCGGGCGTCACCGCGTGCGCGGCGAGCGGTGCGGGGCCGATCTCCCGGGATGCGTGGACGCCGGCGAGGAGTGCGAGCGTGCTGGGCAGGTAGACGCGCATGACGGTCGACCAGTCTGCCAGATGCCCGCCGGGCGCCCTCGCGGGACGCACCGGCGGGGGCTCACGGCAGGAGGTCCAGCCCGCGGAGTTCGGCGATGGTCGCCTCGGGGTCGGTGTGCAGGATGCCGCGGATGCCGAGGGCCTCGGCGGCCGCGATGTTGTGCTCGATGTCGTCGATGAAGACGCACTCGGCGGCGTCGAGGCCGAGGAGGTCGAGCGCGTGGCGGAAGATGCGCTCGTCGGGCTTGCGCATGCCGACCTCGCACGAGATGACGACGGCGTCGAACAGGTCGGCGAAGAGGTCGCGGGGGTACTCGTTGCCCCAGGAGTTGGACAGGAGGGCGGTGCGGGCCCCGGCGGCGCGGGCGGCGCGCAGGGCCTCGTACATGGGCTCGACCGGGGAGAACGCGCCGAACATGCGGGCGATCAGTCCGGCGGCGGCGACCGGTCCGCCCTCGACGGTGAGCAGTTCGGCGGCGAGGAGCCGCTCGAACTCGGCGGGGTCGAGGGTGCCGTCCTCGAGTCCGTGGATCGGGTTGACGCCGCCGCCGTCGTACGCCTGCTTGACCCAGGCGCGCATCACCGTGCGGTAGCGCTCGGCGTCGATGCGGTCGGCGGCGAGCCACGTGGCGATCGCGTCGTTCAGGGGGGAGGTGAGGACGCCGCCCCAGTCGGTGATTACGGCTTTGACGGTCACGAGGCGATAGTAGGCGATGCCCGAATCCGGTTCTACCGGGCTCAGGGCCGGGTGGACGCCGGCCACGCCGCGACCGCGAGCATGGTGCAGCCGGTCGCGCGGTCGAGAAGGCGCCTCACCCGCGCCGTCAGGCTGCGCGAGGTGAGGGCGCCGCCGACTCCCGCGTAAGCCATGAGTGCCGCGATCGCGTTCGCGGGGCCCTGCTGGAGCGCGTTGCGCAGCGAGAGGACCTGGTTGGCGCCAGGGGTGAGCGCCATCAAGGGGGCCGCGACGAGGAAGGTCTGCCAGTGGGGATTCGGCATGGCCCGTCCCTACCCGCGTCGGGCCGGATTTCGTGGGGGGTGGGCGGAAGGAAGGACCGAATGGCGTTCTGCAAGACTGCGGGCATGGACTTCGAACTCAGCGCGAAGGCTCGGGAGTACCGGGACAGACTCCAGGAGTTCATGGACGAGCGGGTCTATCCGGCCGAGCCCGTCTACGCGGAGTGGCGTGCGGCGAACGATCCGCACGCGCTGCCGCCGGTGGTCGAGGAACTGAAGGCCGAGGCGCGGGAGCGGGGGCTGTGGAACCTGTTCCTGCCCGACATCTCCGGCCTCTCGAACGTCGAGTACGCGACGCTGGCGGAGCTGACGGGGCGGTCCCCCGACCTCGCGCCGGAGGCGGTCAACTGCGCCGCGCCGGACACCGGGAACATGGAAGTCCTGCACATGTTCGGCACCGAGCGGCAGAAGAAGGACTGGCTGGAGCCCCTGCTGAACGGCGAGATCCGCAGCGCGTTCGCGATGACCGAACCCGCGGTGGCCTCGTCGGACGCCACGAACATCACGACCTCGATCGTCCGGGACGGCGACGAGTACGTGATCAACGGCCGCAAGTGGTTCATCACCGGCGCGGCCGACGAGCGCTGCAAGATCTTCGTGGTCATGGGCAAGACGGACCCGGACGGCGCCCCGCACCGGCAGCAGTCGCAGATCCTCGTGCCGCGCGACACCCCGGGCGTCACGATCCTTCGGCACCTGCCGGTGTTCGGCTACCAGGACCAGCACGGGCACTCGGAGATCCTGTTCGAGGACGTGCGGGTGCCGGCGTCGAACCTCCTCGCGGAGGAGGGCGACGGGTTCATGATCGCCCAGGCGCGGCTGGGTCCCGGCCGGATCCACCACTGCATGCGGGCGCTCGGGATGGCGGAGCGCGCGCTGGAGCTGATGTGCCGGCGCGCGGTGGACCGGGTGGCGTTCGGCGCTCCGCTCGCGAAGCAGGGGGTCGTGCGGGAGCAGATCGCCGAGTCGCGGATGGCGATCGAGCAGGCGCGGCTGCTGACGCTGAAGACGGCGTGGCTGATCGACCGGGCGGGCGCGAAGGGCGCCCGGTCGGAGATCGCGGCGATCAAGGTGGTGGTGCCGCGCATCGCCCACGAGGTCGTCGACCGGGCGATCCAGGTGCACGGCGGCGCCGGGGTCTCCGACGACACGCCGCTCGCGAGCATGTACACCTGGCTGCGCGCCATGCGGATCTTCGACGGCCCGGACGAGGTGCACGTCCGGACCGTCGCCAGGCAAGAGCTCCGTCGGTACGAGAAGTGAGCACGCGGCCAGTGCGGGGATGACCGCATGCTCCGGGGCGGCTCGCGGCCGGGCCGGGCCCGAGCCGTCCTGGTCACGCGGGAATCGGTGGGGTCAGGCGGATCTCAGTCGTTGCAGCGCCTCCCGGACGCCGCCGTCGGTCTCCTCCAGGACGAGCGTGGCGCGCGCGGCGGGCACCTCGCCGAGGAGGGAGACGAGGGCCACGCGGGTGTTGCCGCCCGCCTCGGCCAGCGCGTTCTCGCAGGTCCGGGCGTCCATGCCGGTCGCCTCGGTGAGGATGCGGACGAGGCGGGCGCGCAGCTTGGCGTTCAGCGCGTTCACGCTGATCATCAGGTTGGAGTAGGTGCGCCCCATCCTGATCATGAGCGTGGTGGAGAAGCTGTTCAGCACCAGCTTGGTGGCGGTGCCCGCCTTCATCCGGGTGGAGCCGCTGATCACCTCCGGGCCGGTGGCGAGGCCGATGTGCACCTCGACCTCGTCGCCGTAGGGGGTGTGCGGGTTGCAGCTGATCAGCGCGGTGCGCGCCCCGACGGCGGCGGACGCGCGCAGCGCGCCGACGACGTAGGGGGTGCGGCCGCTCGCCGCGATCCCGATGGCGATGTCGCCGGGCTGGACGTCCCGGGCGTCCCGGGTGCCGAGCTCGGCGTCGTCCTCCACGTCGGAGATGGCCTGGGACAGCGCCCCGGGCCCGCCGGCGTGGTGGGCCACGACGCGGCCCCAGATGCCGAACGTCGGGGGCAGCTCGGCGGCGTCGATCACCGCGAGCCGGCCCGAGGTGCCGGCGCCGAAGTAGTGGACGCGTCCGCCCGCGCGCAGCGAGACGACGGCGAGGTCGACCAGCCGGGCGACCTCGGGGAGGACGGACGCCACCACCATCGGCACCGTCGCGTCCTCGGAGTTGATCAGGCGCAGCACCTCCATGGTCGGCAGCGTGTCGACGTCGAGGGTGCGGGGGTTCCGTCCCTCGGTGGGGAGCTCGCAATCGATCACCGACGCCTCCGGTCGGGTCGCACGGTCCGGCCGCGGACCGCCTCGTACGTGGCTTCGAGGGCCTTGCGGGTCGGCCCGTAGGTGCGCTGCGCCACTCCGACGAAGACGCAGTCGACCACCGTGAGCTGCGCCAGCCGGCTGGCGGTGGCGCCGGAGCGGAAGGTCGTCTCCCTTGCCGCCGTGGTGAGGATCAGGTCGGCCACCTCCGCGATGGGTGATTTGGGGAAGTTGGTCAGCGCCACGGTCGTGACGCCGTTGCTCTTGGCGACCTCCAGTGCGTCGATGGTCTCGACCGTCGCGCCGGTGTGCGAGATGCCGATGGCGACGTCGCCGCTGCCGAGGACGGCCGCGCTGGTCAGCATGATGTGGGCGTCCGCCCACGCGGAGCAGACCCGGCCGATGCGGTGCAGCTTCTGCTGGAAGTCGGCCGCGACGAACGCGCTGGCGCCCACCCCGTAGACGTCGACGCGGTCGGCGGCGACGACGGCGTCGACGACCTGCTCCAGCATCTTGATGTCGAGCTGGGAGGCGGTCTCCTCCACGGCTCGGGCGTCGGCGAAGGTGACCTTCTCGACGATCTGCTCCAGCGAGTCGTCCGGGCTGATGTCGCTGCCGATGACCCGCCCGCCGCTGGCCGTCTGCGCCCGTCCCGCCTCGGTGGCGAGGGTGAGCCGCAGTTCCGGGTAGCCGTGGAACCCGATCGCGCGGCAGAACCGGATGACGGTCGTCTCGGACGTGCCGCAGTTCTGCGCGAGTTCGGTGATGGTGGAATTGGCGACCCCTTCCGGGTCGTCGATGACGCGTTGCGCGACGCGTCGCTCGGCGGGGGGCAGCGAGGGCAGCAGCGAGCGCACCCGCACCACCGTGCTGAGCGGCGTCGGGTCCTTGCCCGGCGCCTCGTCCCCGGGTGCACCGGGCGCCGCCCCCGTGCCCCCCGGCTCGGGTCCGATGGGTTTCCTCATGCAAGAAAGTTTCTTACGCTCACATTGTCGCGTCAACGGTAGAAAAGGCTACGGTTCGCCATGTGTTGACCCATTTGGCCGGTCCGTATGTGGTCGGTATAGACGCGGGTGGCACGAAGACCCGCTGTGTCGTACTGACCCTCGGGGGAGCCTTGGCCGGTTCCGGCACCGGCCCCGGGGCCAACCCCAACTCCGGTGGAGACACCGCCGGGGCGCTGCGCACCGCCCTGAGCGAGGCGCTCGGAGACCTGGACCGCACCCACGTGCTCACCGGCGTCTTCGGGATCGCCGGCGCCGGCTCCGCCGGGCGGCCCGCGGCGGTGACGGCCGCCCGGCGCGCCTGGCAGGCCCTGGGCCTGCGCGGCTCCCCCGCGGTGGTGACCGACATCGCGGTGGCGTTCGCCGCCGGGACCAGCCGTTCCAAAGGGATCGTCGTGTTCTCCGGCACCGGGGCCGGGGCGGCGGTGATCAGCGACGGGACGATCGTGCAGCGCGCGGACGGCTACGGCTTCCTCGTCGGGGACGAGGGGTCGGCGGTGTGGCTCGGCAAGGAGGCCGTGCGGGCGGCGCTCGCCGCCTACGACGGCCGCGGCTCCCCCACCCTGCTCACCGACTCGGTGCCGCGCGCGCTGCTCGGCCCGTCGGTCGTCGCGCAGATCGACGCGGCGCGGCGGCGGCAGCACCGCCCGCACCGGCACCTCGCGATGGCGCACTCCGCGCACGGCGTCGCGGCGCCGTGCACCCCGCACGGGTCGCCGCAGTCCGCGACGCTCCCGGCGGGCGGCGGGACGGCCGTGCTGGTGCACGAGGCGGTCCCGGCGCCGGCCGGTCCGTGCTCGGCGGGGCCGTCCGGGCACCCGGAGCATCCCGGCACCCCGCCCAACCCGCAGCTCGCGCAGGCGATCATCAAAGAGGTCTACGGCCGCCCGGCGTCCGCGCTGGGCCGCCTCGGGCCGGTCGTCGCCGCCGCCGCGGCCGCGGGCGACCCGGTCGCGAAGCGGATCACCGAGGAGGCCGCCGCGTCGCTGCTGCGGGACGTCGACGCCGTGCGGCCCGCGCTCGCGGACCCGGCCGCGCCCGTCGTCATGCACGGCTCGGTGCTCCGCGAGGGCCCGGTGGCGGACGCCGTCCGCACCGGGCTGCGGCACCGGTTCGCCGAAGCGCCGCGCAGCGCGGGCGACGGGGCGGTCGGCGCGGCGGGCCTCGCGCTGCGTAGGCTGGGGCATCCCCTCCCCAACTGATGGGTTCCCCGCCATGTCCCGTCGCATCTCCGCGCCGCGGCTACCCTGTGACGACGATCGAACCGCAGACCACGTCGGGGGGCATGGTCAGGTGCGCATTCCACGGATTCCGCTCGCGCTCGCGGCGGCGCTCGCGCTCGGCGCGTCGGCGCTGGCCGGGTGCAGTGACGGCGACGGCCGGACGGACGGGCGCGGCGGGGCGGACGCGTCCGCGCCGGCGCGCGCGTCCGCACCGCCGCCGGACGCCTGGATCCCCGGGCACGTCGCGAAGATGAGCGTGCAGGAGAAGGTCGGGCAGCTGTTCGTCCCGACGTTCGCGAGCCGCGCCGACGCGCTGCGCACGATCCGCCGGTACCACGTGGGCGGGCTGATCTACTTCCCGGAGAACTTCGGCTCCCCGGAGGAGACGGCCGCGCAGTCGAACGCGCTGCAGAAGGCGTCGAAGATCCCGCTGGTGCTGGGCGTGGACGAGGAGCAGGGCATCGTCACCCGCACCCCGTTCATCACCCGGTTCCCCGGCAACATGGCGCTGGGCGCGACGGCCGACCCGGCGCAGGCCCGCGCCGCGGCGCGCGTCACGGGCGCCGAGCTGCGCGCCGTCGGGATCAACCTCGACTACGCGCCCGTCGCGGACGTCAACGTGAACCCGCGCAACCCCGTCATCGGCGTCCGCTCGTTCGGGTCGGACCCGGCGCGGGTGTCGCGAATGGTGACCGGGGCCGTCCGGGGCTACCAGGACGCGGGCGTCGCGGCCGTCGCCAAGCACTTCCCGGGCCACGGCGACACCGCGACCGACAGCCACACGGGCCTCCCGGTGATCGGGCACGACCCGGACACGTGGCGGAAGGTCGACGCGCCGCCGTTCGAGGCCGCCATCGCCGCCGGGGTCGACGCAATCATGACGGCGCACATCGAGGTGCCGAAGCTGGACGGCTCGGGCGACCCGGCGACGCTGTCGCGGAACGTGCTGACCGGGCTGCTGCGCGAGCGGCTCGGCTACGACGGCGTGATCACGACCGACTCGCTGCGGATGGAGGGCGTCCGGACGAAGTACGGCGACGGGGCCGTCGCGGTGCGGGCCGTCCAGGCGGGCGCCGACCAGCTCCTGATGCCGCCGGACCTGCCGGAGGCGCACGCGGCGGTGGTGGCAGCCGTCCGGTCCGGGAAGATCACCGAGCAGCGGCTGGACGCGTCGGTCACCCGGATCCTGCGGCTCAAGCAGCGCCGCGGGCTGTTCGGGCAGGCGCAGGCCGACCCGGCGAAGGCCGCGTCGGTCGTGGGCGGCCCGCAGCACGAGGCGACCGCGCGGCAGGTCGCGGAGCGGGCGGTCACGGTCGTCGCGAACAAGGGCGGCGTGCTGCCGCTGAAGGGGCGGACGGTCGCGGTGACCGGGCCGAAGGCCGAGGCACTCGCGGGCGCGCTGCGCGCCCAGGGCGTCCGGACGGCGGCGCCCGGCTCGGCGGACGTGACGGTGCTGACCACGGACGACGCCGGCGCGGCGACGGCCGCGCGGGTGCGGGCGCTCGGCGGGAAGCCGGTGGTCGTGGCCGCGCTCGGCAGCCCCTACGACCTGGACTCGGCGGGCGGCGCCGCCGCCGCGGTGGCCGCGTACTCGTCCGGGACGGAGTCGCTGCGGGGCCTCGCGCGGGTGCTCGCGGGCACCGCGAACCCGACCGGGAAGCTCCCGGTCCCGGCCGGCGGGCAGCCGGTCGGGCACGGGCTGGCCTACGGCTAGGACGCCCCGGAACGGCGACGGCCGCCGGGGCGGGCGCCCCGGCGGCCGAACACGTGCGGCACATGCGGCACGCGGAACCTCAGATGCCCAGCTCCTCCAGTCCGGGGAGGAGTCCGCGGGCCAGGTCGCGCGCCTGCGCGGCAGTGCGCCCGGTGCGCGCCGCCGCGGCGGCCTCCCGGCACTGGTCGAGGGTGTGCCGGGCCAGCGCGGCCCGCACCAGCGGCAGGGACGGCGCGCTCATCGACAGCGACGTCACGCCGAGCCCGACCAGTACGCAGGCGAGCGCCGGGTCGCCCGCGGCCTCCCCGCACACCCCGCACGGGACGCCCGCGCCGGCCGCCGGGGCGACCAGGTCGAGGACGGCGGGCTGCCACGGGTCCTGGAGGTGGGCGAGGCCGCCGATCTGCCGGTCGGCGGCGCACGCGTACTGCGTCAGGTCGTTGGTGCCGACGCTGAAGAACGCGACCTCGGACGCCAGGTCGCGGGCCCGCAGCGCGGCGGCGGGCACCTCGATCATGACGCCGGGGACCTCGATGCCGGCCTTGCCGCACTCGCGGGCGAAGAACGCCGCCTCCGCCGCGTCCGTCACCATCGGCGCCATGACCTGCAGCTTCGCGGTCGTCCCGGCGGACGCGCGGGCGAGCGCGCGCAGCTGCGCGGCGAGCACGTCGGGGTGCCGCAGCGACATCCGCAGGCCCCGCTCGCCGAGCGCCGGGTTCGGCTCCTCACCGGGCGGCGGCAGGAACGCGAGGGGCTTGTCGGCGCCGGCGTCCAGCGTCCGGACGACCACGCGGCCCTCCGGGAACGCCTCCAGCACCTTGCGGTACGCCTCCTCCTGCTCGGCGTCGGACGGCGGCGCCGCCCGGTCGAGGAACAGGAACTCGGTGCGGTACAGGCCGACGCCCTCGGCGCCGTTCGCGACCGCCGCCTCCACGTCCTTCGGGCCGCCGATGTTCGCCAGCAGCGGCACCCGGTGCCCGTCCTTCGTCGCCCCCGGCCCGGACGACTCGGCCAGCGCGGACGCGCGGGCCGCCGCGGCGGCGCGGGCGGCGGCGACCTCGTCGTCGGACGGGTCCGGACGGACGGTGCCCGCGGCGCCGTCGACGAGCACCGGGGTGCCGTCGGCCAGCTCCGTCGCGCCCGGCAGGGCCACGACGGCGGGCACGCCCATCGTCCGGGCGATGATCGCGGTGTGGCTGGTCGGGCCGCCCTCCTCCGTCACGAACGCGACGACCCGCGCGGGGTCGAGGACGGCGGTGTCGGCGGGTGCCAGGTCGCGGGCGACGAGCACGAACGGCTCGTCCGACTCCGGCACCCCCGGCATCGGGAGCCCCAGCAGCCGCGCGATCGTCCGGTCCCGGATGTCGTCCAGGTCGGTGACGCGGGCGGCGAGGTAGTCGCCCGCGCCCGCGAGCATCTCCCGGTAGACGCCGAACGCCTCGAACACCGCGCGGGCGGCGGCCGTCCCCTCGCCGGTCTTGGCGCGGACGCCGTCGGCGAGGCCCGGGTCGCGGGCCATGAGCGCCTGCGCGTTCAGCACGTCCCGCCCGTCGGTGTTGCCGGCCTCGGCGGCGCGGGCGCCCCGCTCCTCCAGGTCGGCGGCGACGGCTTCGAGCGCGCCGAGGGCGACCGCGATCTCGGCCTCCGCGTCGCCCCCGTGCCGCGCCCCGGCGTCCGGTTCCGGCACCGCGCCGGCGATGCCGCGGACCGGGCCGAACCCGACACCCGGGCTGACGCCCGCGCCCCGCAGCGCGCCGGGCACGCCCTCAGGCACCTTCCGGCTCCGGCGTGGACAGGAGCGCCTCCAGGCTGTCGAGCAGCGCGTCGGCGTCCTCCCCCTCGGCGGAGATCACGACCTCCTCGCCGTGCCGGGCGTCCAGGCCCAGCACCGCGAGGATGCTCTTGGCGTTCACCGGGTCGCCGCCGCGCTTGGCGACGGTCACGTTCATGGGGGCCTTCGCCGCGGTCTGCACGAACAGCGCGGCGGGGCGCGCGTGCAGGCCCACCTTCGACTCGATCCTCACATTGCGCTCGCTCACAGCACACTCCTCACCGGAACGCCTCGTTCCTTTCGGGTCGCGCGGTCATCACGTTCGCGCGCCGGCGGCCGGCACGCGCAGCGCGGGCCCCGGCGCGACGTTCACTCGTTCCAGGTCGGCGACCACGTGGTCGGCCGCGGCGAGCGCCGCGGCCGGCTGGGTCGTGGTGATGCCGACGCAGGTCATCCCCGCGGCCTTGACCGCCGCGACGCCGGCCGGGGCGTCCTCGAAGCCGATCGCCTCGCCCGGCGGCACCCCGAGGTCGCGGGCCGCCGCCAGGTACCCCTCCGGGTGCGGCTTGCCGGTCGCGACGTCCCCGGCGGTCAGCACGATGTCCAGCAGGTCGCGGATGCCGAGGAAGTCCAGCAGCCCCTCGGCGTACCCGCGCTGCCCGGACGTCACGACGGCCAGCGGCAGCCCCGCGCCCGCCAGCGACCGGACGAGCTCGACCGCCCCCGCGACGGGCGCGGGCGGCGGCATCCCGGGCAGCGACTCGTAGGAGACCGCCTCCTCGAACAGCTCCTCGGCCGTCCGGCCCGGGAACAGGTGCAGCAGGTCGGTCAGCACCTCCAGGCCGCGGCGCCCCGCGAACGACGCGATCAGCGCCTCGTCGTGCGGGACGCCGTGCGACGCGAACAGCTTCCGCCACATGACGCGGTTGCGGGGCTCGCTGTCGATCAGCGTGCCGTCCAGGTCGAACACCGCGGCGCGGAGCGGGATCTCTACCGCCATGTGAAGAGCTCGGCCCCCTTCGCCACCTCGCCGGTCTCCACGACGTCCGACAGCGCGCCGTCGCCCGCGTCCAGCGCCACCACGGCGCAGACCGGGGAGCGGCCGCCCGCCTCGATCACCGCCGGGTTCCAGCCGACCAGCGGCTGCCCGGCGGTCACCTCGTCGCCCTCGGCGGCGAGCAGCTCGAAGCCCTCGCCCTTCAGCTTGACGGTGTCGATGCCGAGATGCACGAGGACGCCGTGGCCCTCTGCGTCCACCACGACGTACGCGTGGGGGTGCATCTTCACGATCTTCCCGGTGACGGGGGCGATCGCCTGGCCGGGGCCGCGCTCGGGATCGACCGCGGTGCCCGGTCCGACCATCGCCTGCGCGAACACCGGGTCGGGCACCCCGGCCAGGCCGACGGCGCGGCCGGACACCGGGGACAGTACTCGGGTCATGTGGGGCCCCTTGTCGTTCGTTCAGCCTCGCTCGTTCCGCCTTCGCCGGGACGCGTCAGTCGAGGATGTCCTCGATGTCGCTGGCGATCGTGTCGGCCTCCGGCCCCACCACGACCTGCACGACCGTGCCGCTCTTCATCACGCCGAACGCGCCGGCCGCCTTCAGCGCCGCCTCGTCGACCTTGCCGGGGTCGGAGACCTCAGTGCGCAGCCGCGTCGCGCACGGCTCGATCTCCTCGATGTTGTCGGCGCCGCCCAGCGCGGCGACGATCGCCTCGGCCTTGTCCATGTCGTCTCTCCTCGGTCCGGGGTGGGCTGGACCCTCTGGTGAAGGGGTCTTCAGGGGTGCCGGTGGCTCAGGTCGTCTGAGTCACCTTGTTGAGGCCGCGCGGCACGTCCGGGTCGAGCCCGAGACGGCGCGCCAGGTTCTCGACCAGGATCTGGCCGGGGACGATCAGGCCCAGCGGCGCCACCCACTCGGGCAGGGCGGGGCCGGGGAGCGCCGCCGTGCACGCGCCGGCCAGGCCCGCACCGCCGCCGACGCCGTACGCGGGCGCCCCCGCGCCCCGCACGCGCTCGGCGAGCGCGATCGTCCCGGGCAGCGTGGGGCCGGAGTCGGCGGCGACGAGCAGCGCGGGCGTCCGCGCGTCCACGACCGCGATCGGGCCGTGCAGCAGGTCCGCGTACGACAGGCCCATCGCGTGCAGGTAGCACGCTTCCTTGATCTTCAGCGCGAGCTCCAGCGCGGTGCCGAACGCGATCCCCCGCCCGGACACGACCGCCCCGGAGACGCCCGCCAGGTCGTCCACGATCCGCGGCAGCGCCTCGGCCGCCTCGGTCGCCGCGATCAGCCCCGCGATCTCGTCGGGGACGCGGCGCAGGTCGTCCTCCGCGACGTCCGCGCCGAGGCCGAGCGCGAGGACGGACAGGGCCGCGAGCTGCGTCGTGTACGTCTTGGTCGCCGGGACGGCCTTCTCGTCGCCGGCCCGCGTGATCAGCGCGACCTCGGCGGCCTCCGCCAGCGGGGAGCCCTCGCCGTTGGTGACCGCCACGGTGCGGGCGCCGCCGGCGGCGGCCCACTCCAGCGTCTCGACGATCTCCTCGGTCTTGCCGGACTGGCTGATCGCGACCGCGAGGACGCCCGACAGGTCCAGCCTCCGCCGGTAGGTCGTCGCGATCGACGGCGCGGCCAGCGTCGCCAGCCGGCCCGCGTGCGACTCCACCAGGTACCGCCCGTACACGGCCGCGTTGTCCGACGAGCCGCGCGCGATGAACAGCACCTGCCGCGTTTCCGCCGCCAGCTTCGCGATGTCGGCGGTGCGGGGCAGCAGCGCGTCGATCGTCCGGCGCAGCGCGTCCGGCTGCTGGCCGATTTCGGCGCGCATGAGGCTGGTCATGAATCCCCTCCGAAGACTTTCTGCCCGTTGATCCAGGTCGTACGCGCCCGGTGGTCCGGGCCGAGGTGCACCAGGTCCGCGACCGCCCCGGGGGCGATGCGGCCGAGGTCGGCGCGGCCGATCAGGTCCGCGGGGACGCGCGTGGCGGCGTCCACGGCCGCGGCCGGGTCGACGCCGATCGCGACCGCGTTGCCGACCGCGTCGTCCAGCCGCAGGCCCGACCCCGCGATCGTCCCGTCGGCGCGCAGCGGCGGGCCCTCCGCGGGCATGGTGATCGGCTCGCCGCCGAGGTCGTAGGTGCCGGGGGGCATCCCGGCGGACGACGCCGCGTCGGTGACCAGGACCGTCCGTCCGGCGGCGGCGCGGAACACGAGCCGCGCGGCCGTCGCGGACACGTGGTGCAGGTCGAGGATGAGCCCGGGGCTGAGCCGGTCGTCGACCAGCGCCTGCGCGGCGACGCCCGGGTCGCGGTGGTGCACGCCGGACTGGGCGTTGAAGATGTGCGTGACCTTGCGGGCGCCCGCGTCGGCGGCGGCGGCGACCTGCTCGGCCGTCGCGTCGCTGTGCCCGACGCTGACCAGGACGCCCGCGTCGGTGAGCGCGCGGACCGCGTCGAGGGCCCCGGCGCGCTCGGGCGCGAGGGTCACCAGCTTGACCAGGCCCGTCTCGAGGAGCGTCGCGATCGCCTCGGGCTCCGGGTCGGTGATGAAGTCGGCGTTGTGCGCGCCCTTGCGCTTCTCCGACAGGAACGGGCCCTCCAGGTGGACGCCCAGGACGCGGGTGCCGTCGGGGAGGCGGGGCAGCAGCTCGCGGACGCGGCGCAGCGCCTCCGCCTGCGTCGCGACGGGCGCGGTGATGAACGTGGGGAGGAACGACGTCACGCCGGTCTCGGGGAGGCGCGACACGACCGTCCGCCAGCCGTCCTCGTCGGCGTCGACCATGTCGTACCCGAAGAAGCCGTTCACCTGGAGGTCGACGAGGCCGGGGGCCAGCAGGCCGTCGCGCAGCTCGACGTCGGGCGTCCCGTCCGGGCGGCCCTCGCCCGCCTCCGCGATCAGGCCGTTCTCGACCCGGACGTATCCCGGGGAGAGCACGCGGGTAGGACCATCGGCAGGGGTGGTGATCATGCTTTCGGCCGTGATCAGTAGTGACATCTCTGCGCACTCTCCGTGACGCGGTGATCGCTGGTCGTCGCCTCCGGCGACTGGTCTAGTCCGGACTAGACCAGTCAGCACCATACTGCACGAATCGGATGCATCTAAAGATGTCGGCCCGAACTCCTCCCATCGGGCCCAGCTCGGGGAGGTCATCGGCGCATGAGCACGGCAACCGCCACCGGCGACGGCGGCTCCGGCGACGGCGGGGTGCGCCGCGCCTGGTCGGCGGCGTTCGGCGTGCTGCAGCGCATCGGGCGCAGCCTCATGCTGCCGATCGCCGTCCTGCCCGCCGCCGGCATCCTGCTCCGCCTCGGCCAGCCCGACCTGCTCGGCGCGGACGGCCTCGGCTGGGACCGCGTCGCGGAGGTGTTCGCCGCCGCGGGCGGCGCCCTGCTCGACAACCTCGCGATCCTGTTCGCCGTCGGCGTCGCCATCGGGTTCGCGAAGAAGTCCGACGGCTCCACCGCCCTCGCCGCCGTCGTCGCCTACCTGGTGTTCGACCGCGTCTCGAAGGTGATGTTCGCGCACACCGACGAGCTGCGCGCGTCCGTCGTCCAGAAGGTGCAGCAGGAGGACGGGTCGCTGGAGGAGACCGTCGCGTACGGGCTGCAGAACCCGACGCAGGTCCTCGGCGGCATCGTCGTGGGGATCATGGTCGCGCTGCTCTACCAGCGGTTCTACCGGGTGAAGCTCCCGTCGTGGCTCGCGTTCTTCGGCGGGCGCCGGTTCGTCCCGATCGTCAGCGCGGGCGGCGCGCTGCTGCTCGGCGTCGTCTTCGGGTTCGTGTGGCCGGCGCTCGGCGGCTGGATCAACGACTTCGGCGACTGGCTCACCGGCGCGGGCGCCGTCGGCGCCGGGCTGTACGGCGTCGCGAACCGCCTGCTGCTGCCGTTCGGCCTGCACCACATCCTGAACTCGCTGATCTGGTTCGTCTTCGGCACCTACCGGGAGCCCGACGGCGACGTCGTCCACGGCGAGATCAACCGGTACCTCGCGGGCGACCCGGACGCGGGGACGTTCCTCGCGGGGTTCTTCCCCGTGCTGATGTTCGGCCTGCCCGGCGCCGCCCTCGCCATCTGGCGGGCCGCGCCCCCGCACCGCCGCCCCGCGGTCGGCGGCATCATGATCTCCGCCGCGCTCACCGCGTTCGTCACCGGCGTCACCGAGCCCATCGAGTTCTCGTTCATGTTCGTGGCGCCCGTCCTGTACGCGATCCACGTCGTGCTGACCGGCGTCTCGATGGGCGTGCTCGCCGCCCTCGACGCCCAGCTCGGGTTCAGCTTCTCCGCCGGCCTCATCGACCTGCTGCTCAACGCCACCAAGAGCAACACCCGCCACCTGTGGCTGATCATCGGGGCGGGGGTGCTGTACTTCTTCCTCTACTACGCGATCTTCTATGTCGTGATCAAGCGGTTCGACCTGCCGACGCCCGGACGGGAGCCGGAAGAGGACACCCCGCCGGAGTCCCGACCGGACGCCCCGCCCAAGCGAGCCCGCTGACCTGCGAGAACGCCGATCTTGCACGGGATCCTTCGTGATCGTCCCGTTATCTTTTCGTGCATTGACACGTGTTTCGTCCTTGTGGTCTAGTCCGGCCTAGACCAGTCCGAAACCGACGCAAAGCCGAACACTCCGACGATCATCGATCCGGCTCCGGCCATCGAGGACCCCCGTGACCATCGATCCGCACAGTCCCGTCCCGAAGTACTTCCAGCTCCGCGCGATCCTCCTCGACCTCATCGAGAGCGCGGAGCTGCCCGTGGACGCCCCCATCCCTTCGGAACGCGAACTGTGCGCCCGGTACGAGCTGTCCCGCATGACCGTCCGGCAGGGGGTCGACCAGCTCGTCACCGAGGGACGCCTCTACCGCGTCCCCGGCAAGGGCACGTTCGTCGCCCGCCCCAAGATCGAGATGCCGCTGCGGCTGGTGTCGTTCACCGAGGACATGCTGGCCCGGGGCCTGCGCCCCGGCGCCGTCGACCTCGACCGCCGCACCGCCCCCGCCGACGCGCACCTCGCCCGCGTCTTCGGCGTCGAGACCGGCACGCCCGTCCACATCATCGAGCGGCTGCGCACCGCCGACGGCGAGCCGATGGCCCTCGAACGCGCCCACATCCTCGCGTCCCTGGCCCCCGACCTGCTCGACCGGCGGCTCGCCGACCGCTCCCTGTACGGCGTCCTCGAAGCCGTCTACGGCATCGTCTTCGACGCCGGCGACCAGACCATCGACGCCGGCCTCGCCGACGCCGCCGACGCCCGGCACCTGCAGATCGCCAAGGGCAGCGCCGTCCTGCTCCTGCAACGCCGCTCCTACACCGGAGGCGTGTGCGCCGAACTGGGCGTGTCGACCTACAGAGCGGACCGCTACCAGATCCACACGGCCCTCGGACACCCCCCGCCGAACTCCTAACCCCCAGGGAGGAACCCCCGATGACAGCGACAACCGTGGACTCGGCGCCACGCCGAGGGTCGAGCGCGCTGGCGGTGCTCCAGCGCATCGGCCGCAGCCTCATGCTGCCGATCGCCGTCCTGCCCGCCGCCGCGCTGCTGATGCGCTTCGGCCAGGCCGACATGCTCGGCGCGGACGGCCTCGGCTGGGACCGCGTCGCCGAGATCGTCGGCGAGGGCGGCAACGCGCTGTTCGCCGCGCTGCCCCTGCTCTTCGCCGTCGGCGTGGCGATCGGTTTCGCCAAGAAGTCCGACGGCTCCACCGCCCTCGCCGCGGTGGTCGGCTACCTGGTCTTCGACCGCGTGTCCAAGATCATGTTCTCGCACACCGAGGAGCTCAAGGGCAACGTCCTGGTCACCACGGTGACCGACGGCGCGCAGGCCGAGGTGATCAACTGGGGCGCCAAGAACCCGACCGACGTCCTCGGCGGCATCCTCATGGGCGTCGTCGCCGCCCTGCTCTACCAGCGGTTCTACCGGATCAAGCTGCCCACCTGGCTCGCGTTCTTCGGCGGCCGCCGGTTCGTCCCGATCATCACCGCCGTCGCGGGACTCGCGCTCGGCATCCTCATCGGGTTCGTCTGGCCGCTGCTCGGCAGCTGGCTGACCGACTTCGGCGAGTGGATCACCGGGGCGGGCGCGGCGGGCGCCGGCGTCTACGGCGTCATCAACCGCCTGCTGCTGCCGTTCGGCCTCCACCACATCCCGAACTCGCTGATCTGGTTCGTCTTCGGCGAGTACACGGCGGCCGACGGCTCCGTCACGAACGGCGAGATCAACCGGTACCTGGCCGGGGACCCGGACGCGGGGGGCTTCCTCGCCGGGTTCTTCCCCGTGCTCATGTTCGGCCTCCCTGGCGCCGCGCTCGCCATGTGGCACGCCGCGCCCAAGCACCGCCGCCCGGCGGTCGGCGGCATCATGATCTCCGCCGCGCTCACCGCGTTCGTCACCGGCGTCACCGAGCCCATCGAGTTCGCGTTCATGTTCGTCGCGCCGCTGCTGTACGGCGTGCACGTCGTCCTGACCGGCATCTCGATGGCCATCCTGGAGGCCGCCGGGGCGCAACTCGGGTTCGGCTTCTCCGCGGGCCTCATCGACCTGCTGCTGAACGCCCGGAAGGACAACACCGAAGGATTGCTGCTCATCATCGGGATGGGCGTCCTGTACTTCATCTTGTACTACGTCATCTTCAGGTTCCTGATCGTGCGGTTCAACATCCCGACGCCGGGCCGCGAGCCGGAGGGCGAGGAGTCGGTCGCCGCCGACCCCGCCGCCGACCCGGAGACGGCCGGGGCCGCCGCCAAGCCCAAGGGCAAGGCGCGCAAGGGCGCGGCCGCCGCGGCGGCGCCCGCCGGCGACGGCGGGACGCAGACGGCGGTCGCCGACGACGGCGGCTCGTCGGGCGACGCCCCGGCAGGCGACGCCGGCTCGTCCGGTGACGCGGGCGGCGGTGGCGGCGACGCCGGTTCGTCGCCGGACACCCCGTCCGGCAACTGAAACATCCCCCGGACGGCCGGCCCATCGGCCGTCCGGCCCCGCGAGTCCCGGCTCCCGCACCCCATCGGGACTCACCCCCGCGGAGGCGGGGTGCCCACCCGGCGCCCCGCCTCCGCCCCTTTTCACGTGCGCCCCCATGCAGGCGGCAGAGCGCGCGCGGGGGCGTCACCACCCGCGCCGCGAGGTCGCGCCGTGCGCGCGCCCGGGGCGGAAAATACGCGTCCGACCGCATCCGGCCACGGCGTATCAACCGGAGTGTCCGGCGCCTCCCTTTCTCGGCAGCACCCGAGCAGGAGGTCCCCCCGATGAGCCATCGCCCGAACCCGAGCCGCCGCACCGCCGCGGACCGCCGGCCGGACGCGCCCGCGATCGTCCGCATCAGCCGGTACCGCGACTCCCCCGGGACGGACGGCGCCCTCGCGCTCGCCCGGGTCCCCGGCGTCCAGGCGGCCGAGAGCCCGCTGCGGGTCGTCCGGCCCGGCGACGACACCGAGAGCGAACTGCGCAGGATCGCGGACACGGCCGTGCTGATGGTCGCCGAGACCCTCGCCGGGATCCGGCCGCCCGCCCGGCTCACCCTCATCGCCGTCCCGGAGGTGTGCCGCGCCCTGGACGCCCGCCGCGCGACCCCGCCGGCACGGCGCGTCGCCCCGCCGCGCGTCGCCCCGCCGGCGCGGCGCGTCGTCCCGCCGCGCGTCCTCGCCACCTGGCTGCAGCGGCCCGCGCCGGCGGCCGCCGAGACCGGCGCCGTCATCGCCGTCGCGGGCCGCGTCCACGCGCTGGCACTGCGGCTGGAGCACCTGCGCGGCCGGTGGCGGTGCACCGCCGTCGAGACCACCGCGTTCTAGGACGGCACGCACGCGGCCCCCGGGAAAACCCGGGGGCCGCGTGCGTGCGCGTGGGCGCCGCTACTTCTTCGAGCGCGGGTCGCCGTGGCAGCGCTTGAACTTCTTGCCGGACTTGCACGGGCACGGGTCGTTGCGGCCCACCCCGGCGTACGGGTCGTCGGCCTCCTCGCTGTGGGTCTCGACGCCGCCCTCACCGTCGACGGTCGGGGCCGAGTACTCCAGCTTCTTCGGACGGTCCGGCTCGCCGAGGCCCTTCGCGACGATCGCGGGGGACTCGCCGGCCTCGTCCGCCTCCGCGGCCTCGTCGTCGGTCTTCTCCGCGGCCTCGTCCTCGGCGGTGTCCGCCGTGGCCGACTTCGCCACCGACACCGGCTCCGCGCCGACCTTCGGGGCCTGCGGCTGCTCCTCCACCTCGACCTCGAGGTTGAACAGGTAGCCGACCGACTCCTCCTTGATGCCGTCCAGCATCGCGTTGAACATGTCGTAGCCCTCGCGCTGGTACTCGACCAGCGGGTCGCGCTGCGCCATGGCCCGCAGGCCGATGCCCTCCTGGAGGTAGTCCATCTCGTAGAGGTGCTCGCGCCACTTGCGGTCCAGCACCGAGAGGACGACGCGGCGCTCCAGCTCCCGCATGACCTCGGAGCCGAGCGTCTCCTCGCGCTTCTCGTACGCCTGCTGCGCGTCCTCGCGGATCTTCTCCGCGAGGGTCTCCGCGTCCAGGTTCGAGATGTCGCCGCCCGCGGCGTCCTCGACCAGCTCGTCGACCGTCATCGAGACCGGGTAGAGCTGCTTGAACGCCTTCCAGAGCTTCTCGAGGTCCCACTCCTCGGCGAAGCCGTCGCCGGTCGCGCCCGCGACGTAGCCGCCGACGACCTCGTCGATCATCCGGCGGACCTGCTCCTGCAGGTCCTCGCCCTCCAGCACCTTGCGGCGCTCGGCGTAGATGACCTTGCGCTGCCGGTTCAGCACCTCGTCGTACTTCAAGACGTTCTTGCGCATCTCGAAGTTCTGCTGCTCGACCTGGCTCTGCGCCGACTTGATCGCGTTCGTCACGATCTTGGACTCGATCGGGACGTCGTCCGGGATGTTCAGCCGCGTCATGATCGCCTCGACGCGGGCCGAGTTGAACAGCCGCATCAGGTCGTCCTCGAGCGACAGGTAGAACCGGGACTCGCCCGGGTCGCCCTGCCGGCCGGACCGGCCGCGGAGCTGGTTGTCGATCCGCCGCGACTCGTGCCGCTCGGTCGCCAGCACGTACAGGCCGCCCGCCTCGACGACCTCCTCGTGCTCGCCCTTCACGGCCTCCTTGGCCTTCTCGAGCGCCTCCGGCCAGGCCGTCTCGTACTCCTCGGGCGTCTCCAGCGGCGACAGGCCCCGCTGGTGCAGCTCCAGGTCGGCGCGGAAGTCGGGGTTGCCGCCGAGCATGATGTCGGTGCCGCGGCCCGCCATGTTCGTCGCGACGGTGACGCTGCCCTTGCGGCCCGCCTCCGCGACGATCGCCGACTCCTGCTCGTGGTGCTTGGCGTTCAGCACCTGGTGCGGGATGCCGCGCCGCTTGAGCATCTTGCTCAGCCGCTCCGACTTGTCCACCGACGTGGTGCCGACCAGGACCGGCTGGCCCTTCTCGTGCCGCTCCGCGATGTCGTCGACCACGGCCTCGAACTTGGCCTGCTCGGTCTTGTAGACGACGTCCGCGACGTCCTCGCGGACCATCGGCTTGTTCGTCGGGATCGGCACGACGCCGATCTTGTAGGTCTTGTTGAACTCCGCCGCCTCGGTCTCGGCGGTACCGGTCATCCCGGACAGCTTCTCGTAGAGGCGGAAGTAGTTCTGGAGGGTGATCGTGGCGAGCGTCTGGTTCTCGTCCTTGATGGACACGCCCTCCTTGGCCTCGATGGCCTGGTGCATGCCCTCGTTGTACCGGCGGCCGTGCAGGATCCGGCCGGTGAACTCGTCCACGATCAGGACCTCGCCGTTCATGACGACGTAGTCCTTGTCGCGCTTGTACAGCTCCTTGGCCTTCAGCGCGTTGTTCAGGAAGCTCACCAGCGGCGTGTTCACCGAGTCGTACAGGTTGTCGATGCCGAGGTAGTCCTCGACCTTCTCGACGCCCGACTCGGTGATGCCGACCGTGCGCTTCTTCTCGTTCACCTCGTAGTCGCCGGGGCCGTACTCGTCGACCTGCCCGGCGGTGCTGATCAGCTCGGCGCGCTTCAGCCGCGGGACGATCTTCGCGAACTCCGCGTACCACTTGGAGTTCTGCTCCGCCGGACCCGAGATGATCAGCGGGGTCCGGGCCTCGTCGATGAGGATCGAGTCGACCTCGTCGACGATCGCGAAGTTGTGGCCGCGCTGGACGCACTCGTCCAGGCTCCACGCCATGTTGTCGCGCAGGTAGTCGAAGCCGAACTCGTTGTTCGTCCCGTAGGTGATGTCGGCGTTGTACGCGGCCCGGCGCTCGTCCGGCGTCATCTGCGGGAGGATGACACCGACCTCGAGCCCCAGGAACTGGTGCACGCGCCCCATCCACTCGGCGTCGCGCTTGGCGAGGTAGTCGTTCACCGTGACGACGTGGACGCCCTTGCCGTCGAGCGCGTTGAGGTACGCGGGGAGCACGCACGTCAGGGTCTTGCCCTCGCCGGTCTTCATCTCGGCGATGTTGCCCAGGTGCAGCGCGGCGCCGCCCATCAGCTGGACGTCGTAGTGCCGCTGCCCCAGCACCCGTTTCGCGGCTTCGCGGGCGGTCGCGAACGCCTCGGGGAGCAGGTCGTCCAGACTCTCGCCGTCGGCGATTCGCTCCCGGTACTTGTCGGTCAGCTCGCGCAACTCGGCGTCGCTCATCTCGAGGAAGTCTTCCTCGATCGAGTTGACCTGATCCGCGAGCTTCTTGAGCTTGCGCAGGGTTTTTCCCTCGCCCGCACGAAGGATCTTGTCGATGACTGGCGGCACTCTCGAAGGCTCCTTGCAGATCGTGGTTGACCGCTCCCGGCGGCACGCACACCACTCGTACGATGCCCATCGTAGGCGAGACCCAGAATGGTCTAGCTCACTCCCGCGGCGCAATCGTTGCGCCCTGTTTGATCCGCCGGGTCACGGAGAGGATCTTTCACACGACGGAAGGAGGCCCCCAATGTCCGAAAAGGCCAGCGGCTCGCACGCCGGACGCCCCGGTTCCTGGCTCGCCGTGTCGATCATCTTCGCCGGTTTCGTCGTCGGCGGCGTGGCGCTCTGCATCGGTCCCGCCTGGATCATGTTCTGGGTCGGCGTCGGCATCATCGTCCTCGGCCTGGTCGCCAGCGGTTTCGTGCACCTGTTCGCCGACGTCGTCGTGGACGCCCCGCGGGTGATCCCCGAGATCGTCGACTACTCCCTCTTCGGCTCCCGCAGCGAGAAGCGCCGCGGCGGCCCCCAGGGCGAGGCGCTCGACCGCCCCGTCGCCACCGACCCACAACAAACCCCCCACGGCTGATTCTTCCCGCCCGCCGCCCGGCGTTCCGGGCGGGCCCGGGTCAGGGGCGCTCGACGGCCAGGGCGGCGGCGATGAGGGCGGGGTCGGCGTCGACGCGCTCCACCCGGACGTCGTCGCAGCCCACCCACGCGGCGGCGCGCCACAGCGCGGCGGCGAGCGCCGCGGCCGACGCCTCGGCCCGCGCGGCGGTCCGGACGGCCCACGGTTCGAACGACGCCTGCCGGGCGACCAGGGTGCTTCCGTCGCGGGCGGGGTCGACGCGGCCGATGAGGCGCCCGCCGGCCAGCAGCGGCATCGTGAAGTAGCCGTGGACCCGCTTGGCCTTCGGCACGTACGCCTCCAGGCGGTGGTCGAACCCGAACACGCGGGACGTCCGCGCCCGGTCCCACACCAGGGAGTCGAACGGCGACAGCAGCGTCGTGACGTGCCGCCCGCGCGCCGGGGCGTCCAGGGCCGCGGGGTCGGCCCAGGCGGGCCGGTCCCACCCGGCCACCTCGACGGGCACGAGCCCGGTCGCGTCGATGACGCGGGCGACCTCGTCCTGCCGGATCCGGTAGTAGTCCGCGAGGTCGGCGCGGGTCGCCACGCCGAGCGCGCGGCCGGCGCGGGCCACGAGCCCGGTCAGGCACGCGTCGTCGTCGGGGTCCTGGGCGAGCAGGTCGGCGGGGACGGCGCGTTCCGCGAGGTCGTAGACCCGGCGCCACCCGACGCGCCGCACGCAGACGACCTCGCCGACGTCCAGCAGCCACTCGATGCCGATCTTCTGGTCGCTCCAGTCCCACCATTCGGCGCTCGCCTTGGCGCCGCCGAGCTCGCGGGTGGTGAGCGGCCCGTCGGTCCGGAGCCGCTCGCGGACGACGTCGGTCACGCCCGCCGGCACCTTGTGCCAGCGCCAGCCGCGCCGCGCGTACGCGCGGCGCCGGAACGCGAACAGCGGCCAGTCGTCCAGCGGCAGGACCGACGCCGCGTGCGCCCAGTACTCGAACGCCGTCGGGGTGCCGTTGCCCCAGAACGCCGTCTCCACCGGGCCGCGGCCGACCGCGCCGAGCCGCGCGTAGGGCACCAGTTCGTGCGACCTCGCGAGCACCGAGATCGTGTCGAGCTGGACGGCTCCCAGCCGCCGCAGCACCGCGGGCACACCGCCCTTGCCCCGCGCGCCCAGCAGTCCCTGGGCGCGCAACTGCAGCCGTCTCGCCTCGTCCGCGCTGAGCTCCACCACGCCCGCGATGCTACGCCACAACACCGACAAACCCCGTTTACCGGTCTCCGCCGATCGCCGGACCGGGCGGCGGGGCGGGGCGGGCGGTCAGGTGATCTCCAGGAGCTTCTCCCGGACGGCGTAGACGACGGCTTCCATCCGGGAGTGGAGCTGCAGCTTCTCCAGGATGTTGCGGACGTGGTTCTTGACCGTGTTCTCGGAGATGAAGAGCTCGCGGGCGATCTCGCGGTTGCCGAGGCCGCGGGCGACGAGGCGCAGGACCTCCATCTCGCGGTCGGTGAGCTTGGGCGCGGGGACCTGCTGGGTGCGCTCCTCGCTGCGTTTGGCGAGGGAGGCGAACTCGGTGATGAGCTTGGAGGCCATGGACGGGCTGATCAGCGACTGCCCCCCGTGCACGGCGCGGACGGCCTGCGGGACCTCGTCGATGGAGATCTCCTTGAGGAGGTAGCCGGTGGCCCCGGCCTTGATGGCCTCGAAGAGGTCTTCCTCCTCGTCGCTGATCGTCAGCATGACGATCTTCGCGCTGGGCGCGGCGTCCTTGATCGCGGTGCACGCCTCGATGCCGCTGCGGCGGGGCATGCGGATGTCCATCAGGACGACGTCCGGCAGCAGGTCGCCGGCCATCTGGACGGCCTCGTGCCCGTCGCCGCCCTCGCCGATGACCTCGATGTCGTCCTCCTCCTGGAGGACCATTTCCAGACCGCGGCGGAACAGCGCGTGGTCGTCGACGATGAGCACGCGGATCGGGTCGGCCGATTCGGCCGGCTGCGCCGCCTCCCGGTCGGCAGGAGTCGCGCCGGCGCCGGCCCGACGGGGTGCCGCCGCGGAGCTGCGAGCCTCGGGATTCTCGCTCACCTGAGTCGCGGCGTGGAGGAGACGCCGCTTCCCCCTTTCACTTTGGGTGATCTGGGATTACCGGAGGGTCGGTTCCGGGGCCGGAACCGTGCGGGGTCCGGGGTCGCCCCCGGTGAACGTGCGGGGCCCGGGTCGTCCCGGGTGGGTCTGTTCGGGCGCTCGGTGTCCGGGCGCGGCGTCCGGACGGACGGGCGGACCCGGAGGGGCCGGGGCCGGTCCCGTCATCGAGCGTCGGGGGTCGCCTCCGATCGAAGCTGCGGTTTTGTGTCGTCCTCGGGAACCTAAGGGGTCCGAAGGCGGATCCGGGGGATTTCGGTGGGGTGTCTCCAGGAGAACTGCCGCGGGTCCCGAGGAGGTTCCCGGCGCGTCTTCGGGCGCCGACGCGGGACGGTGGCCCGGACGGGCGGACGGCGGCGCCTCGGCCGCACCCGCCGCCCCGGGCCACCGCGCCCGCGATCGGCTGTACGCCTTTTCAGATCATGACATGGTTCGGACGTTCGGCGAGCACCTCATCACTCTTCGACGAGCCTGATCACTCCGTAGTCCCAGCCTCGCCTCCGGTAGACGACCGAGGGGTGGCCGGTGGCCTTGTCCCGGTACAGGTAGAAGTCGTGCCCGACGAGCTCCATCTCGAACAGGGCCTGCTCGATGCCCATCGCTTCCGCCGTGTGGAACTTCTCGCGGACGACGACGGGCCCGTCGCCCTCCATCGGGATCGGGACGATGTTCTCGTCCGTCGGGACCGCGGTCTCGGAATCGGGCCGCTCCTGGACGGCCGTGTGCTCCGCGCGCGCCGCGCGCGGCGGTTCCGGCGCCGGGAGCGGAGGCTCCGGGACCGGTTCCATCGTGGCGAGCTTGGCCCGCGCCCTGCCGCCGTGGCTCTTGCGGCGCTCGGCGCCGCGGCGGAGCCTCGACTCCAGCTTGTCCAGCGCCAGGTCGAGCGCGCCGTACCGGTCGTCGGCCGCCGCCTCGGCCCGGATCACCGGTCCGCGGGAACGGATCGTCAGCTCCACTCGCTCGCGCTGGTCGGCGAGACGCGGGTTGTGCTCCTCCGACACCTCCACATCCACGCGGATGACCTTCTGGTTGAGCCGCTCGATCTTGGCCAGCTTGCCGTCGACGTGCCGGCGGAACCTGTCACCTACGTCGGTGTGCCGGCCCCTAACGGTGATGTCCACGCGGGACTCCCCCCTTCGCCCGGTTGCGTTCTCCGCCCGGACCGGGGGCCCTGACGTCCCCGGTTCGGGCGCCACAGCACGGTGGGTCGCACCCGCCCGGCCGACCTGGTCTTCGTCCCCACATCCGCCTGCTGAGGGGCTCGCGGCGCTCTCGCCACTACTGCCCTTCTCCCGGTTCGGGGGATGTCGGATCCCTCGACGGGGCAGGACTTACCTCTAAGGCGCACCGTGATCGGTCGACGAGAAGTCGCCTTACGTGGGCCGTTTCGCCTGCGCCTGGCATCGGCTAGCCGGATCGTCTGCCGCGTTCCCGAGGAACGCTGCGATCCGACGCAACCACGGACCCGGGCGGGTGCCATGTCAGGAACGCTAACCCCTTACGCCTCGAATGTCAGGGGGGTGGGGCGAGGAAAAACTCACGGTCCGTCATCGATGATCGCCTCAGCGGCGTCCCGATGGCCCTCCACGGCGCCGCCATATGCCGTGTTCCCCCCTGGGCGCGGGGCTTGCGCGCCCCCCTTCCCCGCAGGTCAGATCGCCCTGACCCGCAGGTGAGTTTGCGTAATTTCTTCTCCTCTCGCCGGGCCTCGCGGCCGCGGCGCCCAGGGGTGCCGCGCACCCGCCGGGAAGACCGGCCACGCTAGGTAACTACCTGTCCGACCTTTGCGCTTACGTGAAGAAAGTCACCCTTCACGCCCGGCGCCGCGGCGTCATCGCGACGGTGGCCGCGCCCACCACCTCGGCCCCCGCCGCGCGCAGGGCGCGCGCCGCCTCGGACAGCGACGCCCCGGTGGTCACCACGTCGTCCACGAGGACGACGCGCCGCCCGGCCACGGGCGCCCGCACCTCGATGGCACCCCGCAGGTTCGCCGCCCGCCGCGCCGCCGTCAGCCCTGCCTGGTCGGCCACGCGCCGCCGCAGCCGCAGCGCGTCCACCGCGGTGACCGCCATGCCCTCCGCGCGCAGCCGCCGCACCGCGACCCGCGCCACCTCCCCCGTCACGTCC
>NZ_QHJN01000109.1:0-26724 GCF_003947565.1 Actinomadura sp. WAC 06369
GACGCTGCACTGGTCGCCCGGCACCGACATCCCGGTCGCGACCGGGCCCGAGCGCCGGCAGGAGCCGCCGTCCGAGCCGTGGCAGGCGCCCGCCCCGCCGGCCACCCCGGAACCCTGGTCGGCGGACGCCCAGCAGTCCCAGCCGGGGGCCGCCCCCGGACGGCCGCAGGCGCAGCAGCCGGGGCATCCGGGCCAGCCGGGCCAGCCGGGCCAGTCCGAGATGGAGCGCACGCTGATGGTCCCGCCGCCCGGTGAGGGCGCCGGGCAGCCGCAGCAGCCGCAGGGCTTCGGCGGCATGGAGGAGCCCCCGGCGACCGAGGCGTTCGACCCGTCCGCCCAGGGCGCGCAGGGCCGTCCCGCCGAGTCGGGGGGCCTCGCCGAGCACACGGTGATGGACCTCGGCCAGCAGCAGTGGCAGACCGCGGGACAGCCGCCGCAGCAGCAGCAGCCGCCCCAGCCGGGCGCGCAGCAGTTCGGCCAGCAGGACTACGGGCAGCAGTCGCCCTACGGCCAGCAGCAGCAGTACGGGCAGCCCGACCAGCAGCAGTTCGGCCAGCAGCAGCCCTATGACCAGCAGCAGTACGGTCAGCAGGCGCCCGGCCAGGCCCCCGGCCAGGCTCCGGGGCAGGCCCCCGGGCAGGGCACCGGCGGGCAGTACCCGCCGTTCGGGCAGCCCGACCAGCAGGGCGGCGCGCCGGACGAGCAGCACGGAGCGCTCCAGTTCGGCCAGCAGCCCTACGGCCAGGCCCCCGGCGCGCCCGGAGCCCCGGGCCAGCCGGGCCAGTACGGCCAGCCGGGGCAGCCCGGCCAGCCCGGCCAGCCCGGCCAGTACGGGCAGCAGCCCGGGTACGGCGGGGACGCCGCCGGGTCGGGCGGCAAGAAGAAGGTCGTGCTGATGACCGCGGGCGTCGGGATCGCCCTGCTCGCGGTGATCGTGCTGGCGGTGCTCTTCCTGCGCTAGCACACGGGCCAAGTTTGCGCCACGTCTTCCCCATAACGGGGTGCGTGGGTCACAATGCCGACGGGTCTCCCGCCTCGCGGGCGGGAACTCCCCGTCGGCATTCGGCCGTTCTGAGGGGGAATCGGCCGCTGCGGGCCCGCTCGGTTTGCGCCGGAGGGCGTCCGCGCGGTAGTGCGCTGCTCGCTTTGCACTTTGGCGTCGCGGTCGGTAACCTTTTCGCTTGTGCCCGCTGTATGCGGGCCGCTATGCGTGCGCTAAGGCGAAGCCCGTCAGGGCAGGGCCGGCGGCCGCATCTACTCCCCGGCTTGTTTCGGCCCTTCTCGGGCCGGGCGGTCTGTGTCGGTTTCTTGTGGATGTACTTCCGCGAGCTGGCGACACGCCCGACCGCGTGGGTCGGAGAGGGTCGGGAAACCGGCAGGTCACAGCCTCTCCTGAGGTGGTGATTGCAGACAAGACTTACCGGCTCGGTACGAGGAAGACGGAGACGCGGTGCCCACGATCCAGCAGCTGGTCCGCAAGGGCCGCCAGGACAAGGTGACCAAGAACAAGACGCCCGCGCTGAAGGAGAGCCCCCAGCGCCGGGGTGTCTGCACGCGCGTCTACACGACGACGCCCAAGAAGCCGAACTCCGCGCTTCGCAAGGTCGCCCGTGTCCGGCTGACCAGCGGGATTGAGGTCACGGCCTACATCCCCGGTGTCGGTCACAACCTGCAGGAGCACTCGATGGTGCTCGTGCGCGGCGGCCGTGTGAAGGACCTCCCCGGTGTTCGGTACAAGATCATCCGCGGGTCCCTCGACACGCAGGGCGTCCGCAACCGTAAGCAGGCGCGCAGCAAGTACGGCGCGAAGAAGGAGAAGAGCTGATGCCGCGCAAGGGCCCCGCTGGCAAGCGCCAGCTGATCGCTGACCCGGTGTACAACTCGCCGCTGGTCACCGCGCTCATCAACAAGATTCTCCTTGACGGCAAGCGCTCCATCGCGCAGCGGATCGTCTACGACGCCCTGGAGGGCGCCCGCGAGAAGACCGGCAACGACCCGGTCGTCACGCTGAAGCGCGCGCTCGACAACGTGAAGCCGACCCTGGAGGTCCGCAGCCGCCGCGTCGGTGGCGCGACCTACCAGGTCCCGGTCGAGGTCCGTCCGGCCCGCAGCACCACGCTCGCGCTGCGCTGGCTGGTGGTGTACGCCCGGCAGCGTCGCGAGAAGACGATGACCGAGCGTCTGATGAACGAACTTCTGGACGCCAGCAACGGCCTCGGCGCCTCGGTCAAGAAGCGCGAGGACACGCACAAGATGGCGGAGTCCAACAAGGCCTTCGCCCACTACCGCTGGTAACCCGGCGGAACTGCAACGACGAGACGCAGCGAGGACGACAGTGGCTACCAAAACCGGTGTGGACCTGGCCAAGGTCCGCAACATCGGGATCATGGCCCATATCGACGCGGGCAAGACCACGACGACCGAGCGCATCCTGTTCTACACGGGGATGAGCTACAAGATCGGCGAGGTCCACGACGGCGCCGCCACCATGGACTGGATGGAACAGGAGCAGGAGCGGGGGATCACCATCACCTCCGCCGCCACCACCTGCACCTGGCCCGTTGAGGACGTCAAGCACACCATCAACATCATCGACACCCCCGGCCACGTCGACTTCACCGTCGAGGTGGAGCGCAACCTGCGGGTGCTCGACGGTGCGGTCGCGGTGTTCGACGGCGTCGCCGGTGTGGAGCCGCAGTCCGAGACCGTGTGGCGGCAGGCCGACCGTTACGGCGTGCCCCGCATGTGCTTCGTCAACAAGCTCGACCGGGTCGGCGCGGAGTTCCACCGCTGCGTCGACATGATCGAGAACCGGCTGAACGCCACGCCGCTGGCGCTGCAGCTGCCGATCGGTGCCGAGGCCGACTTCAAAGGCGTCGTCGACCTGGTGACGATGAAGGCCTTCGTGTGGAACGAGGAGGCCAAGCTCGGCGAGATGTACGACACGGTCGACATCCCCGAGAGCCACGCCGAGACGGCCCGCAAGTGGCGCGACAAGCTCATCGAGACCCTCGCCGAGAACGACGACGAGGTCATGGAGCTCTACCTGGAGGGTGTCGAGCCCACCGTCGAGCAGCTCCACGCGGGCATCCGCCGGGCCACCATCGCGGCGAACCTGACGCCGGTCCTGTGCGGCACCGCGTTCAAGAACAAGGGCGTGCAGCCCCTGCTGGACGCGATCGTCCGGTACCTGCCGTCGCCGCTGGACGTCGAGGCCATCGAGGGCCACGCCGTCCGCGACGAGGAGCAGGTGCTCAAGCGGATCCCGAGCGAGGACGAGCCGTTCTCCGCGCTCGCCTTCAAGATCGCCAGCGACCCGCACCTGGGCAAGCTGACGTTCGTGCGCATCTACTCCGGCGTCCTGGAGTCCGGCACCTCGGTGATGAACTCCGTCAAGGAGCGCAAGGAGCGCATCGGCAAGATCTACCGGATGCACGCCAACAAGCGCACCGAGATCGAGCGCGCGGGCGCCGGCGACATCGTCGCGGTGATGGGCCTCAAGCAGACCACCACCGGTGAGACGCTGTGCGACGAGAAGGCACCCATCGTCCTCGAGTCGATGAACTTCCCGGCGCCGGTGATCGACGTCGCGATCGAGCCGAAGACCAAGGCCGACCAGCAGAAGCTGAGCACCGCGATCCAGCGGCTGGCCGAGGAGGACCCGTCCTTCCAGGTCCGGTCCGACGAGGACACGGGCCAGACCGTCATCGCGGGCATGGGCGAGCTCCACCTGGAGATCCTCGTCGACCGGATGAAGCGCGAGTTCAAGGTCGAGGCCAACGTCGGCAAGCCGCAGGTCGCCTACCGCGAGACGATCACCAAGAAGGTCGAGAAGGTCGAGTACACCCACAAGAAGCAGACGGGTGGCTCGGGCCAGTTCGGCCGCGTGATCATCGACCTCGAGCCGCTGGGCGGCGGGTCCGACGGGTACGAGTTCGAGAACAAGGTCACCGGTGGCCGCATCCCGCGGGAGTACATCCCGTCGGTGGACGCGGGCTGCCAGGAGGCCGCGGAGTTCGGTGTCCTCGCCGCCTACCCGATGGTGGGCGTCAAGGTCACTCTGCGAGACGGCGCCTACCACGAGGTCGACTCCTCGGAGATGGCGTTCAAGGTCGCCGGTTCCATGGCGTTCAAGGAGGCCGCCCGCAAGGCGTCCCCCACGCTGCTGGAGCCGATGATGGCGGTCGAGGTCACCACGCCCGAGGAGAACATGGGCGACGTGATCGGCGACCTCAACAGCCGGCGCGGCCAGGTCCAGTCCATGGACGAGCGGCACGGGATGCGCGTCGTCAAGGCGCTGGTCCCGCTGTCGGAGATGTTCGGCTACGTGGGTGATCTGCGCAGCAAGACCCAGGGCCGGGCTGTTTTCAGCATGCAGTTCGACTCCTACGCCGAGGTTCCCGCGAACGTCGCGCAGGAGATCATCGCCAAGGCGCGGGGCGAGTAGCACCCGGCCTGCCACAGATCACCAGGACCCACATCGAAGCGGTCGTCTAGGCGGCCGAGGATCGCAACAAGGAGCAACCAGTGGCGAAGGCCAAGTTCGAGCGGACCAAGCCGCACGTGAACATCGGCACCATTGGGCACATCGACCACGGTAAGACCACGCTTACCGCGGCGATCACCAAGGTGCTCCACGAGCAGTACCCCGACCTCAACCCCTTCACGCCGTTCGAGGACATCGACAAGGCGCCGGAGGAGCGCGAGCGCGGCATCACCATCTCGATCGCGCACGTCGAGTACCAGACCGAGTCCCGGCACTACGCCCACGTGGACTGCCCCGGTCACGCCGACTACGTGAAGAACATGATCACCGGTGCGGCGCAGATGGACGGCGCCATCCTGGTGGTCGCCGCGACCGACGGCCCGATGCCGCAGACCAAGGAGCACGTGCTGCTCGCCCGCCAGGTCGGCGTGCCCTACATCGTCGTCGCCCTGAACAAGTGCGACATGGTCGACGACGAGGAGATCCTGGAGCTCGTCGAGCTCGAGGTCCGCGAGCTGCTCTCCGAGTACGAGTTCCCGGGCGACGACCTGCCGGTCATCCGCGTGTCCGCCTTCCAGGCCCTCCAGGGCGAGGAGAAGTGGACGCAGTCGATCGTCGAGCTGATGACCGCGGTGGACGAGAACGTCCCCGAGCCGACCCGCGACATCGACAAGCCGTTCCTGATGCCGATCGAGGACGTCTTCTCGATCACCGGCCGCGGCACGGTCGTCACCGGCCGGATCGAGCGCGGCGTGATCAACGTCAACGAGGAAGTCGAGATCATCGGCATCAAGGAGGCCTCGTCCAAGACGACGGTCACCGGTGTCGAGATGTTCCGCAAGCTCCTCGACCAGGGCCAGGCGGGCGACAACGTCGGCCTCCTGCTCCGCGGCACCAAGCGCGAGGACGTCGAGCGCGGCCAGTGCGTCATCAAGCCGGGCACGACCACCCCGCACACCGAGTTCGAGGCGCAGGTCTACATCCTGTCCAAGGACGAGGGCGGCCGCCACACGCCGTTCTTCAACAACTACCGTCCGCAGTTCTACTTCCGGACCACGGACGTGACCGGCGTGGTGAACCTCCCCGAGGGCACCGAGATGGTCATGCCGAGCGACAACACCGAGATGCGCGTCGAGCTGATCCAGCCCGTCGCCATGGAGGAGGGCCTGAAGTTCGCCATCCGCGAGGGTGGCCGGACCGTCGGCTCCGGTCGCGTCACGAAGGTCATCAAGTAACACCCCTCGTCGATGCGGCGGCCCGGCCGCGCATGCCTGCCGGCCGGGCCGCCGCGTCACGACTCCTGAAGTAACAGCGGCACTACAGCAAAGGACACCGAGGCCACCATGGCGGGACAGAAGATCCGCATCCGGCTCAAGGCCTACGACCACGAGGTCATCGACACCTCCGCGAAGAAGATCGTTGAGACGGTGACGCGGACTGGCGCCAAGGTCGCGGGCCCGGTGCCGCTGCCGACCGAGAAGAACGTGTATTGCGTCATCCGCTCGCCGCACAAGTACAAGGACAGCCGCGAGCACTTCGAGATGCGCACGCACAAGCGGCTGATCGACATCATCGACCCGACGCCCAAGACGGTCGATTCGCTGATGCGCCTCGACCTTCCGGCCGGCGTTGACATCGAGATCAAGCTCTGAGGGACGCACCGAGAATGAGTACGCAGAGGAAGGGCGTCCTGGGCGAGAAGCTCGGCATGACCCAGGTCTTCGACGATGAGGGCCGGATCGTTCCGGTGACCGTCGTCCAGGCCGGGCCCTGTGTCGTCACCCAGCTCAAGACCCAGGAGAAGGACGGCTACACGGCGGTCCAGATCGGGTACGGGCAGATCGACCCGCGCAAGGTCAACAAGCCGCGGGCGGGGCACTTCGAGAAGGCCGGCGTCACGCCGCGCCGCTACCTCGTCGAGCTCCGGGGCGACACCGAGCTGGAACTCGGCCAGGAGATCACCGCCAGCGTCTTCGAGGCCGGCCAGAAGATCGACGTAACCGGCACGAGCAAGGGCAAGGGCACCGCCGGTGTCATGAAGCGCCACGGCTTCCGCGGCCTCGGCGCCTCGCACGGCACCCAGCGCAAGCACCGCTCGCCGGGTTCGATCGGCGGCTGCGCGACCCCCGGTCGCGTGTTCAAGGGCCTCCGCATGGCGGGACGGCACGGCAACGCCCGGACGACCGTGCAGAACCTGACCGTGCACGCCATCGACGAGGAGAAGGGCCTGCTGCTCATCAAGGGCGCGGTCCCCGGTCCCAACGGCGGCGTGGTCCTGGTCCGCGACGCAGTGAAGGGGACGGGCAAGTGACCTCCAAGCTCGACATCGACCTGCCCGCCGAGATCTTCGACGCCAAGACCAGCGTCCCGCTGATCCACCAGGTCGTGGTGGCGCAGGAGGCGGCCGCTCGGCAGGGCACCCACGCGACGAAGACCCGCGGCGACGTCCGCGGCGGTGGCAAGAAGCCGTACCGGCAGAAGGGCACCGGCCGCGCCCGCCAGGGCTCGACCCGCGCGCCCCAGTTCGCCGGCGGCGGCACCGTCCACGGCCCGCAGCCGCGCGACTACACGCAGCGGACGCCCAAGAAGATGAAGGCGGCCGCGCTGCGCGGCGCGCTGTCCGACCGCGCCCGCGCCGGCATGGTGCACGTGGTCGACCACCTCGTCGAGGGCGACGCCCCGAAGACGAAGGCGGCGCTGACGGCGCTGCGCTCGGTCACCCAGGCCAAGCGCGTCCTGGTGGTCGTGGACCGCGAGGACGAGCTGACCTGGAAGAGCCTGCGCAACGAGCCGAGCGTCCACCTGCTCGTCTCCGACCAGCTCAACACCTACGACGTGCTGGTGAACGACGACGTCGTCTTCACGCAGAAGGCGTACGACGAGTTCATCTCGCGCGCGGCGAAGAAGTAAGGAGGGGGCAGGACATGGCGAAGATCGCCGACCCCCGCGACGTCATCATCGCGCCGGTCGTCTCGGAGAAGAGCTACGGGCTGCTGGACGAGAACAAGTACACGTTCATCGTCCGCCCGGACGCCAACAAGACGCAGATCAGGCAGGCCGTCGAGGAGGTGTTCAACGTCAAGGTGACGAACGTGAACACCCTCAACCGTTCGGGCAAGCGCAAGCGCACCCGGTACGGCTACGGCAAGCGCAAGGACACCAAGCGCGCCATCGTCAGCCTGGCCGAGGGCGAGCGGATCGACATCTTCGGCGGCACGGCCTAACAGGCCGGGGCCCCGAAGCAGACAAGGGATGAACGAAAAAGATGGGCATCCGTAACTACAAGCCGACCACTCCGGGTCGTCGCGGCTCCAGCGTGGCCGACTTCGTCGAGGTCACGCGCCGCGAGCCCGAGAAGTCGCTGCTGAAGCCGCTCCCGAAGAAGGGCGGCCGCAACAACCACGGCCGGATCACCACCCGGCACCAGGGCGGCGGGCACAAGCGCGCGTACCGCGTGATCGACTTCCGCCGGCACGACAAGGACGGCGTCCCGGCGAAGGTCGCGCACATCGAGTACGACCCGAACCGCACCGCGCGCATCGCGCTGCTGCACTACGCGGACGGCGAGAAGCGCTACATCCTCGCCCCCCGCGACCTGAAGCAGGGCGACCGGGTGGAGAACGGGCCGGGCTCCGACATCAAGCCGGGCAACTGCCTCCCGCTGCGCAACATCCCGACGGGTACCGTCATCCACGCCATCGAGCTCCGCCCCGGCGGCGGCGCCAAGCTGGCCCGCAGCGCGGGCGCGGGCGTCCAGCTGCTGGCCAAGGAGGGCAAGTACGCCACGCTGCGCATGCCCTCGGGCGAGATGCGGATGGTGGACGTGCGCTGCCGCGCGACGGTCGGCCAGGTCGGCAACGCCGAGCAGTCGAACATCAACTGGGGCAAGGCCGGCCGTATGCGGTGGAAGGGCAAGCGCCCGACCGTCCGCGGCGTGGCCATGAACCCGATCGACCACCCGCACGGTGGTGGTGAGGGCAAGACCTCCGGTGGTCGGCACCCGGTGAACCCGAAGGGCAAGAAGGAAGGCCGCACTCGCCAGGCGAACAAGTCGAGCGACCGGCTGATCGTCCGTCGTCGCAGCAAGAAGAAGCGGTAGGAGTCGCTCGTCATGCCACGTAGCCTCAAGAAGGGCCCCTTCGTGGACGACCACCTCATCAAGAAGGTGGAAGTCCAGAACGAGAAGGGCACCAAGAACGTCATCAAGACGTGGTCGCGGCGCTCCATGATCGTCCCGGACATGATCGGGCACACGATCGCCGTGCACGACGGGCGCAAGCACGTCCCGGTGTTCATCACCGACGCCATGGTGGGGCACAAGCTCGGCGAGTTCGCGCCGACGCGGACGTTCCGCAGCCACGTCAAGGAAGACCGCCGCAGCCGCCGAGGCTGAGCGGCAGAGCAGAGATCGTAGGAGAGAGGGACAGCGATGGAAGCCAGGGCCCAGGCGCGGTACATCCGTGTCACGCCCAGGAAGGCCCGCCGCGTGGTGGACCTCATCCGCGGCCTGCCCGCCGCGGAGGCTCAGGCGGTGCTGCGGTTCGCCCCCCAGGCTGCGAGTGAGCCGGTGGGCAAGGTGCTGGCGAGTGCCATCGCCAACGCCGAGCACAACTTCAAGCTCGACTCGGACACGCTGGTCGTCAGCCGTGCGTGGGTGGACGAGGGGCCGACGCTGAAGCGTTTCCGTCCCCGCGCCCAGGGCCGGGCTTACCGCATTAACAAGCGCACGAGTCACATCACCGTGGTCGTGGAGTCGCGCGACGAGGCTTCGGCCGGCGGCGGCGGTAAGAAGACGAGGAGGGCCCGGTAGTGGGTCAGAAGATCAACCCGCACGGGTTCCGTCTCGGCGTCACCACCGACCACAAGAGCGTGTGGTTCGCCGACAAGCTCTACAAGGACTACGTCAAGGAAGACGTCCAGATCCGGCGCATGCTGCAGAAGGGCATGGACCGGGCGGGCATCTCCAAGGTGGAGATCGAGCGGACCCGTGACCGTGTCGAGGTCAACATCCACACGGCGCGGCCGGGCATCGTCATCGGCCGCCGCGGCGCGGAGGCCGAGCGCCTCCGGGGCGACCTGGAGAAGCTGACCGGCAAGCAGGTGCGGCTGAACATCCTCGAGGTGAAGAACCCCGAGATCGACGCGCAGCTCGTCGCGCAGGGCGTGGCCGAGCAGCTGTCGAGCCGTGTCGCGTTCCGCCGCGCCATGCGCAAGGCGATCCAGTCCGCGATGAAGTCGGGCGCCAAGGGCATCAAGGTGCAGTGCGGCGGCCGTCTCGGCGGTGCGGAGATGTCGCGGTCGGAGTTCTACCGCGAGGGCCAGGTGCCGCTGCACACGCTGCGCGCCGACATCGACTACGGGTTCTACGAGGCCCGGACGACGTTCGGCCGCATCGGCGTGAAGGTGTGGATCTACAAGGGCGAGGCCGCGCAGACCCGCGCCGAGCGCGAGCAGCAGGCCGCCCAGCAGCGCGCCGCCGGCGGTGGCCGGGAGCGTCGCGAGCGTCGTGGCGGCGGCCGTGGCGGCCGCGGTGGCCGCGGCGGCGAGCGCGGTGGCGCGAACAAGCAGCAGCAGAGTTCCGAGCAGCCCGCCCAGGCGACCGAGGCTGCTCCGCAGGGTGAGGGGAGCTGAAGTAACCCATGCTGATCCCTCGCAAGGTCAAGCACCGCAAGCAGCACCACCCGAAGCGCCGGGGCATGGCCAAGGGCGGCACGCGGGTGACGTTCGGCGAGTACGGCATCCAGGCGGTCGAGGGCGCGTACGTCACGAACCGCCAGATCGAGGCCGCGCGTATCGCCATGACGCGTCACATCAAGCGCGGCGGCAAGGTCTGGATCAACATCTTCCCGGACCGCCCGCTGACCAAGAAGCCCGCCGAGACCCGCATGGGTTCCGGTAAGGGCTCGGTCGAGTGGTGGGTGGCCAACGTCAAGCCGGGGCGCGTGATGTTCGAGCTGTCCTACCCCAACGAGGAGGTCGCTCGGGCCGCGCTGATGCGCGCGATCCACAAGCTCCCGATGAAGTGCAAGATCGTGAAGCGAGAGGTGGGTGAGTCCTGATGGCCAAGGGTCTTACCGCCGAAGATCTGCGGACCGAGCCGGACGACGTCCTGGTCACCAAGCTCAAGGAGGCGAAGGAGGAGCTGTTCAACCTTCGCTTCCAGGCCGCCACCGGCCAGCTCGAGAGCCACGGGCGGCTGCGCACCGTGAAGCGCGAGATCGCTCGCATCTACACCGTGATGCGTGAGCGGGAGCTCGGCATCGTCACGGTCGAGGACGCCGTGGAGGGCAACGAATGACCGAGCAGACCAAGCAGCGGAACTCCCGCAAGGTGCTCGAGGGCCTCGTGGTCAGCGACAAGATGGACCGCACGGTCGTCGTGTCCGTCGAGGACCGCGTGAAGCACCCGAAGTACCACAAGGTGATCCGGCGGACGAAGAACTACAAGGCGCACGACGAGGCCAACGAGTGCGGCGTCGGCGACCGCGTCCGCCTCATGGAGACCCGCCCCCTGTCGGCCACCAAGCGCTGGCGCGTGGTGGAGATCCTCGAGAAGGCCAAGTAATTACCCGGTTCCACCAGGCTGCTCCGCGAAGCGAGCAGAACCGGTGTGACGAACAGGAGTCAACGTGATCCAGCAGGAGTCGCGACTCAAGGTCGCCGACAACACGGGTGCGAAGGAGATCCTTTGCATCCGGGTTCTCGGCGGCTCGGGTCGGCGCTACGCGGGAGTCGGCGACATCATCGTCGCGACGGTGAAGGACGCCCTTCCCGGCGCCGGCGTGAAGAAGGGGGATGTCGTCAAGGCGGTCATCGTGCGCACCCGCAAGGAGCGCCGGCGCCCGGACGGCTCCTACATCCGTTTCGACGAGAACGCGGCCGTCCTCATCAAGGACGGCGGCGACCCCCGGGGCACCCGTATCTTCGGCCCGGTGGGCCGTGAACTGCGCGAGAAGAAGTTCATGCGCATCATCTCGCTCGCGCCGGAGGTGCTGTGATGAAGATCCGCAAGGGCGACGAGGTCGTCGTCATCGCCGGCAAGGACAAGGGCGCGACGGGCAAGGTGCTGCGCGCCGACCCGGTCAGCGACCGGGTCGTCGTCGAGGGCGTCAACATCATCACCAAGAACATCAAGGCCGACGCGCAGCGGGCCGGCAAGGAGAGCGGCCGGGTCCAGGTCGAGGCTCCGATCCACGTCAGCAACGTCGCGCTCGTCGAGAAGGGCGAGCCCGTCCGGATCGGCTTCACGTTCGACGAGGACGGCAACAAGGTCCGGGTCACCCGCCCGCACAAGAGCCGCGCCAAGTCGGTCGGCAAGGGCGGTAAGGAGTCTGCTTCCGATGACTGAGACCGTGACCGAGCGTCCCGTTCCGCAGCCGCGGCTCAAGCTGCGCTACCGCGAGGAGATCGCGGGGCAGCTGCGCGAGCAGTTCGGCTACGAGAACGTCATGCAGATCCCGGGCCTGACCAAGATCGTGGTCAACATGGGCGTGGGCGACGCGGCGAAGGACGCCAAGCTGATCGAGGGCGCGATCCGCGACCTGTCGGCGATCACCGGCCAGAAGCCCGCCGTGAACCGGGCCCGCAAGTCCATCGCGCAGTTCAAGCTGCGCGAGGGCATGCCGATCGGCGCGCACGCCACGCTGCGCGGCGACCGCATGTGGGAGTTCCTGGACCGGCTCCTGGCCACGGCGCTGCCCCGTATCCGCGACTTCCGCGGCCTGTCGCCGAAGCAGTTCGACGGCAACGGGAACTACACCTTCGGGCTGACCGAGCAGGTCATGTTCCACGAGGTCGACCCCGACAAGATCGACCGTTCGCGGGGCATGGACATCACGGTCGTGACGACCGCGAGGACCGACGACGAGGGCCGGGCGCTGCTCAAGCTCCTGGGCTTCCCCTTCAAGGAGAGCTGAGCATGGCGAAGAAGTCGCTGATCGCCAAGGCGGCGCGGAAGCCGAAGTTCGGTGTGCGCGCGTACACTCGATGCTCGCGCTGCGGGCGTCCGCGCTCGGTCTACCGGAAGTTCGGCCTGTGCCGGATCTGCTTCCGGGAGATGGCCCACCGCGGCGAGCTGCCCGGCATCACCAAGTCCAGCTGGTGACCGCGTCCCCCTCTCCGCGAGGGGGAGCGGTGCCGGCGTGTAATAACCACCGGGCACCCCGCGGGGTGCCCTCGACCGCGCCAAAGGTCCACGGCCGCCGGGCCGAGGAAACCGTGGCGAGGAGGGCCAGCAGGCCATGACGATGACCGACCCGATCGCAGACATGTTGACGCGTCTGCGGAACGCGAATTCGGCGTACCACGACCAGGTGGCGATGCCGTACTCGAAGATCAAGGCGCACATCGCCGAGATCCTCCAGCAGGAGGGCTACATCTCGGGCTGGAGCGTGGAGGACGCCGAGGTCGGCAAGAAGCTCCTGATCGAGCTCAAGTTCGGCCCGACCCGTGAGCGTTCGATCGCCGGTATCAAGCGCGTCTCGAAGCCGGGTCTGCGCGTGTACGCGAAGAAGGACAACCTGCCGAAGGTCCTGGGCGGACTCGGCGTCGCGATCATCTCGACGTCGTCCGGTCTGATGACGGACCGGCAGGCCGGCAAGCGCGGCGTGGGCGGGGAAGTCCTCGCCTACGTGTGGTGAGGGGAGGAATCTAACAATGTCGCGAATCGGACGTTCCCCCATCACCGTGCCCGGCGGCGTCGACGTGAACATCGACGGCCGGTCGGTCACCGTCAAGGGGCCGAAGGGCACGCTGTCGCACACCGTCGCGGAGCCCATCGAGGTCAGCCTCGAGGACGGGGTCATCTCGGTCTCCCGGCCGAACGACATGCAGAAGGTCCGGGGCCTGCACGGCCTCACCCGGACGCTGATCAACAACATGGTGGTCGGCGTCACGGACGGCTACAAGAAGACCCTCGTCATCCAGGGCGTCGGTTACCGTGTGGTGGCCAAGGGCAAGAACCTCGAGTTCTCGCTCGGCTACAGCCACCCGATCACGGTCGAGCCCCCGGAGGGCATCACCTTCACGGTGGAGAGGCCGACCCAGCTCACCGTCGAGGGCATCGACAAGCAGCTCGTCGGCGAGATCGCCGCCCGCATCCGCAAGCTGCGCAAGCCCGACCCGTACAAGGGCAAGGGCGTGCGTTACGAGGGCGAGCAGATCCGCCGCAAGGTCGGAAAGGCTGGTAAGTAGTCATGGCAGGCACCAAGACCCTGGCCGGGAAGGCCACGTCGGCGCGGGCGAAGTCCCGCAGGCGCCGGCACCTGCGGGTCCGCAAGAAGGTCGTGGGCAGCGCCGCGCGGCCGCGCCTGGTCGTGACCCGCTCCAACCAGCACGTGTTCGTCCAGGTCATCGACGACGCCAAGGGCCACACGCTGGCCAGCGCGTCGACGATGGAGGCCGACCTGCGCGCCGACTCGGGAGACAAGACGGCCAAGTCCCGCAAGGTCGGCGAGCTCGTCGCCGCCCGTGCGAAGGAGGCCGGCGTCTCCGCCGTCGTGTTCGACCGGGGCGGCAACAAGTACCACGGCCGCATCGCCGCTGTCGCGGACGGTGCGCGCGAGGGGGGCCTGCAGCTGTGACGGCCCTTGTGAAGGTCTGCACGACGAACGAGAAGAGGAACCACTGATGGCAGCGCAGAGGCGTGGTGGCGGTCAGGGTGGCGACCGTCGCGACGGCCGCCGCGACGACCGCCGCGGTGGCGCCGACAAGGGCCAGTCGTACATCGAGAAGGTCGTGGCGATCAACCGGGTCGCCAAGGTCGTCAAGGGCGGGCGTCGCTTCAGCTTCACCGCCCTCGTGATCGTCGGTGACGGCAACGGCACCGTCGGCGTCGGCTACGGCAAGGCCAAGGAGGTGCCGGCCGCGATCGCCAAGGGCGTCGAAGAGGCCAAGAAGCACTTCTTCAAGGTGCCGCGGATCCAGGGCACCATCCCGCACCTGGTGCAGGCGCGCGACGCCGCGGGCGAGGTCCTGCTGCGTCCGGCGAGCCCCGGTACCGGGGTCATCGCGGGCGGTCCGGTCCGCGCCGTCCTGGAGGCCGCCGGCATCCACGACGTGCTGAGCAAGTCGCTGGGCAGCGACAACGCGATCAACATCGTGCACGCGACGATCGCGGGTCTGAAGTCGCTGAAGCGTCCCGAGGAGATCGCGGCCAAGCGCGGCCTGCCGATCGAGGACGTCGCTCCGGCGGCCATGCTGCGGGCCCGTGCCGCGGGCAGCGAGCCCCGGGCGGAGGTCGCCTCGTCATGAGCCAGCTGAAGATCACGCAGAAGAAGTCCGTGATCAGCGAGAAGCAGAACCAGCGTGACACGCTGCGCACCCTCGGCCTGAAGAAGATCGGGCAGAGCGTGGTCCGCGAGGACCGCCCCGAGGTGCGCGGCATGATCCGGACGGTGGCCCACCTGGTCACCGTCGAGGAGGTCGACTGACCATGGCGGCTGATCTCGAGAAGAACGCCTCGGGTTCGGAGGGCGCGCCCCTGAAGCTGCACGACCTGCGTCCGGCCCCCGGCGCCAACCGCGCGAAGACCCGCAAGGGCCGCGGCGAGGCGTCCAAGGGCAAGACGGCCGGTCGCGGCACCAAGGGCACGAAGGCCCGCAGCACCGTTCCCGTCGGGTTCGAAGGCGGCCAGATGCCGCTGATCCGCCGGGTGCCGAAGCTCAAGGGCTTCAAGAACCCGAACCGGGTCGAGTTCCAGGTCGTGAACCTGGACAAGCTCGCCGCGCTCTACCCCGAGGGCGGCGAGGTCACGGCGGAGGACCTGGCGGCGAAGGGCGCGGTGCGCTCCGGCCGTCCGGTCAAGGTCCTCGGCACCGGCGACATCTCCGTCGCGGTCCAGGTGAAGGTGCACGCCTTCTCCGGTTCCGCGAAGGAGAAGATCGCCGCGGCCGGTGGCACCGCCGACGAGCTGTAAGAAGGAACACCTTCGATGCGGGGGCCGTCATCGCCTTTCGCCGCGGGCCTGGGGGTCCGGGCGCCGGGCGGGGCGGCCCCGTTCGCATCTGCTGTTAGAGTCACACCGGCGAGGCGGCTAACGTGAGCTTGGACACGGCGGTCCCCGCCGGATCGCAAGGACCTGTAACCGGCCCCTCGGCGGCCATGATTTCGTCAGTCGCGCAGGAGGAATGGTGCTGACCGCGTTCGCTCGGGCTTTCCGTACGCCTGACCTGCGTAAAAAACTGCTCTTCACGTTGTTCATCATCCTGATCTTCAGGCTGGGGTCCAACATCCCGACTCCGAACGTGAACGTGCAGGTGCTGCGAGAGACCGCCGACGCGGCCCGCGACAGCAGCCAGTTGTACGGCCTCGTCGACCTCTTCAGCGGCGGGGCGCTGCTGCAACTCTCGATCTTCGCGCTGGGCATCATGCCCTACATCACCGCGAGCATCATCCTGCAGCTGCTGACGGTGGTGATCCCGAAGCTGGAGGCCCTGAAGAAAGAGGGCCAGTCCGGCACCACGAAGATCACCCAGTACACCCGGTACCTGACGGTCGCGCTGGCGATCCTGCAGGGCACCGGCATCGTGGCGATGGCCAGCACCGGACAGCTCTTCCAGGGCATCTCCGGCAGCGGCGACATCCTCTACGACACCGGCATCTTCCCGATCATCACGATGGTCGTCGTGATGGTCGCGGGCACCACGGTGATCATGTGGCTCGGTGAGCTGATCACCGACCGCGGCGTCGGCAACGGCATGTCGATCCTGATCTTCACGCAGGTCGTCGCGGTCTTCCCCGCCCAGTTCTGGGGCATCTACAAGGCGCAGGGCGGCTTCGTCTTCGCGCTCGTCATCGCGGTCGGGCTGGCCATCATGGCCGGGGTCGTGTTCGTCGAGCAGGCGCAGCGCCGCATCCCCGTCCAGTACGCCAAGCGGATGGTGGGGCGCCGCATGTACGGCGGCACCTCGACGTACATCCCGCTGAAGGTGAACCAGGCCGGCATCATCCCGATCATCTTCGCCTCGTCGCTGCTGTACCTGCCGGTGCTGGCGACGCAGCTGTGGCCCGACACCAAGTGGCTGCAGGAGGCTCAGCCCTACCTCCAGCAGGACAACCCCTGGCACATGGCGGTGTTCTTCGCCTTCATCATCTTCTTCACGTACTTCTACGTCGCCATCACCTTCAACCCCACTGAAGTCGCCGACAACATGAAGAAGTATGGTGGTTTCATCCCAGGTATCCGTCCTGGCCGGCCCACCGCCGAGTACCTCGACTACGTGCTGACCCGGATCACCACACCCGGAGCGCTCTACCTGGGGGTCGTGTCCCTGATCCCGATGGTGGCGTTCGCACTCCTGAACGCCACGCAGCAGTTCGCCTTCGGGGGCGCGAGCATCCTGATCATCGTCGGCGTCGGACTGGATACCGTGAAGCAGATCGAGAGCAAACTCCAGCAGCATCACTACGAGGGCTTCCTCCGGTAGTGCGTATCGTCCTGGTGGGCCCCCCGGGAGCGGGCAAGGGGACGCAGGCCCAGTTCATCGCATCGCATCTGTCCATCCCGAAGATCTCGACAGGTGACATCTTCCGCGCCAACGTGAGCGGCGGCACCGAACTCGGCCGCAAGGCCAAAGAGTTCATGGACCGCGGCGACCTCGTCCCCGACGAGGTGACCATCGCGATGGTGCGCGACCGGCTGGCCGAGGACGACGCACGGCAGGGCTTCCTGCTGGACGGCTTCCCGCGCAACGTGCCGCAGGCCGAGACCCTCAAGAAGATCCTCGACGAGTTCGGCGTCCGGCTCGACATCGTGCTCGAGCTCGTCGTCGACGAGGAGGAGGTCGTCCGGCGGCTGTCGGGCCGGCGCACCTGCACCAAGTGCGGGAAGATCTGGCACGTCGACTTCGACGACAAGAAGGACGACATCTGCGACGACTGCGGCGGCCACCTGTTCCAGCGGGACGACGACAAAGAAGACGTCGTCCGGCACCGGCTCGAGGTCTACCAGGAACAGACCGCGCCCATCGTGCAGTTCTATGGAGACGAGGGCGTCCTGGTGCGCATCGATGCCACCGGCCCGGTCGATGAGGTCACCGCCCGCGCGCTGGACGCGCTCCGCCCGTCCGGGAAGTGACGGCGGAGGCGCCGGGCCGCGCGCGGCCGCACGATCGCCGGGATCGCACTCGCGGTCCCGGCGACGTCATTTTGGGAGAGGGATGTTCAGACGCAGGCCCGCGATCCAGGTCAAGACCGCCGAGCAGATCGAGCTGATGCGGGCCGCCGGCCTGCTGGTCGGCCGCACGCTCGAACTGCTCCGGGAGGCGGTCAAGCCGGGGATCACCACCCTCGACCTCGACACGCTCGCCGAGGAGCACATCCGCGACAACGGCGGCGTCCCGTCGTTCAAGGGCTACCACGGCTTCACCGGGACGATCTGCGCGTCCGTCAACGAGGAGATCGTGCACGGCATCCCGCGCGCCGGGAAGGTGCTGCACGAGGGCGACGTCATCTCGATCGACTGCGGCGCGATCGTCGAGGGCTGGCACGGCGACGCCGCGGTCACCGTCCCGGTCGGGGAGATCACCGACGACCTGAAGCGGCTGCTGGAGGTCACCGAGGCGTCCCTGTGGCACGGCCTGGCGGCCGGAGTCGCCGGGGCCAGGCTCACGGACATGTCGCACGCCGTCGAGTCGTACGTCCGCTCTCGGGGCCCCTACGGCATCGTCGAGGGGTACGGGGGGCACGGCATCGGGACCGAGATGCACATGGACCCGCTCATCCCGAACCACGGCGCGCCCGGGCACGGCCCGGTGCTGCGGCCCGGGATGTGCTTCGCCGTCGAGCCCATGGTGAACCTCGGGACGAAGCAGACCGTGGAACTCGACGACGGCTGGACCGTTGTCACCACCGACGGGCGCGCCTCGGCGCACTTCGAGCACACGTTCGCCGTCACGCCGGACGGGCCGCGCGTGCTCACCGCTCTTGACGAGGGCCGGGAGTGGTTCGCCAAGCTGGGAGCAGACACGCCTTGACACGCGCGGGCGCGTCGGGAGGGAGCTGACGTGGCGCCGAATCCGGACATGCGGGCGTCGGACGCCGACCGCGACCGGGTGGCCGCGAGCCTGCGCGAGCACTGCGCCGTCGGCCGCATCACCGTGGACGAGCTGCACGAGCGGCTGGAGGACGTCTACAGCGCCAGGACGCTCGGCCGGCTCGACGAGATCACCGCGGACCTCCCCGAGGAGGACCTCTACGAGCTGCCGGTGCCCGCCGCGCAGCCGAAGAGCACGGAACTGCCCGTCCGCCGCCCCTCGGGGCCGAGCGTCGAGCGCACCGCGTGGGCCGGGCTGGCGGCCGTCGGCGGGCTCAACTTCACCATCTGGCTGATCATCGGGGTGACGGCCGGGTTCGTGTACCCGTGGTGGATCTGGGTGGTGGGCCCGTGGGCCGCGGTCCTGCTGCTGCGGACGATCACGGGGTCGCGGGGCGACTGATCACTCGACGTCCATCAGCGGGCGGTAGTTGCCGGTGGGGACGAAGTGCGTCGTGGCCGAGCCGTGCTCGTCGACGAGGTGGATGGCGAACCCCGCGGGCTCCCCGGTGACCGCCGCCCGTCCGGGGTGCGTCAGGTCGAGGAACAGCTGCCGGTAGGTGCTCGGGCACGTCGTGCTCACCTTCCCGCCGACCGACCCCACCGACCCCCGGTGGACGTGCCCGGAGATCACGCGGACGATCTGCGGGTGCCGCTCGACGACCGCCGCGAACCCCGCGGGGTCCACGAACCGCATGTCGTCGATGAACCGGATGCCGATCGGGAACGGCGGGTGGTGCGTCGCGACGACCGTCGGCGTGTCGGGGGCCTCGGCGAGCGTCTCGTCCAGCCAGCGGAGCCGGTCCTCGTCGAGGTGCCCGTGCGGGTGCCCGTCCACCGTGGTGTCGCAGCAGATGAGGCGCGTCCCGGCGACGTCCACCGCGTACTGCAGCGGGGCCTGTGGAACGGTCCCGGTCGCCGCGACGGCGGGATGGTCCTTGAACACGGCGCGCAGCGCGTCGCGGTCGTCGTGGTTGCCGGGCATCGGGTAGACGGCCATCGGCAGCGGCGACAGCAGCGCGTGCAGGCGGGCGTACTCCGCGGGCAGCCCGCCGTCGGCCAGGTCGCCCGTGAGGACGACCGCGTCCGGCCGCGCCGGCAGCGTGAGCAGGCTGGACACGGCGGCCCGCAGCGCGCGCACCGGCCCCGAGCCGTCGTCCACCTCGCCGTCCCGCCCGGCCGCCAGGTGGATGTCGCTCAGCTGCGCGATGATCGCCATTGATCCTCCCCCTTGCAAGAAAACCACGGACCCGCGACCCGGGCGTCCGGAGGGGCCGCCGTCCGGCCGCGCCGCCGGGGGACCCGTTGCGGGACGATCTTGTCGTCAGCGGGCCGGGCTGTCGACTCGGCGAAATGAGAAGAAGATCACGGCCCGGTCTCGGCACCGTATCGGTGCTGTCCCCGGACCCTGAACGCCGCCTGGACGCCCCGCCCGCCGGCCGCCGCGCCGGACGGGCGGACGCCCGGCCCGCGGGCGGGCGCGGGGCGTCACGCGACGTGGGGGATCACCAGGCTGAGGGCCGAGGTGACCTCTTCGGGGGTGGGGGCGACGTCGGGGACGACGTCGCGGAGGGCGAGCCAGCCGTTGATCGCCTGCACGGTGGGCTTGGCCTCGACGAGCTGCGGGTCGTCCAGGCCGTACCAGGCGGCGACCTTCGACCAGCGCCACAGCCGGTGCCCCGCCGAGGACATCTCCGACGCCGGGAAGCCGGTGGCGCCGCGCGCGCCGGTGATGGCGTGCCGGACGGAGTCGGCGGAGCGGCCGACGCGTTCGGCGATGTCGCGGATCGTCAGCAGCGGGTCGGCCTCGACCTGGAGGACGTGCAGGCCGGGGGCGCTCGTCTCGACGTGCTCGACGAGCTCCATGATGGCCGCGGCGAGGGTGGGGCCCTCCCACGTGCAGGACGCGTTGCCGGCGCGGTCGGCGTGCTGCGGCTCGGTGATGATGGACACCGTGACCGCGCCGTGCGTGCGGGCGAACAGGGGGTCCAGCTCCTCCTCGTAGAGGGGACGGCTGAGGATCAGCGCGAAGTCATAGCTCGGCATGCTGACCCTCCTCGTGCGTCTCTACTACTGAAAGGTACCAACGCCCTGGCAGGGTATGCTTGTGTTGGGAGCAGTCTCCGCAGCCGTATCATGCACGGATTTCGCATTCGGCGGGTCGGTGACGTAGACTCCCGTGTCGGTCCGTCGTCGGCCGCCCGATTCCCCTGTTCTCGGCGTTGATTCGCCGTGGCGCCCGCCATGCGGGCCAGGATCGCATCGAATGGCGCGTCGGACCGTCGTCCAATGAGCCGATCAGTGAAGCGCGGAGGACATGCCCAAGAAAGAAGGGGCCATCGAGATCGAGGGCACCGTCATCGAGTCGCTGCCCAACGCCATGTTCAAGGTGGAGCTCGACAACGGGCACAAGGTGCTCGCCCACATCAGCGGCAAGATGCGGATGCACTACATCCGGATCCTGCCGGACGACCGCGTCGTTGTGGAGCTGAGCCCCTACGACCTCACGCGCGGTCGGATCGTCTACCGGTACAAGTGAACGCGCGCCGCGGCGTCCCTCCCGGACGTCCCGCGGCGCCCACTCACTGAGGTTGCCTCTCTCGCGCGTGGCGGTGCGGGGGTGACCCTAAGCCTTAGGAGACCCAGTGAAGGTCAAGCCGAGCGTCAAGAAGATCTGCAAGAACTGCCGCGTCATCCGCCGGCACGGCCGGGTCATGGTGATCTGCTCCGACCCGCGCCACAAGCAGCGCCAGGGCTGACGGCCGCGAGGCCGGACGACCCGCCAGACAAGCGCATCGCAGTCTTCGCACGTTCAGCCGTACGTCCCGCAGGGGCGTACGGCAGCGGCGTGTGAAGGGACCACCCTCGGATCGACGGAGGCCGAGGCCGCCACCCGGGCAGGGTGTGTGCGGACGCGATGCGTCCATACCTCCGCGCAATGAAAGGAACTGCCCACATGGCACGCCTTCTCGGCGTCGACCTCCCGCGCGACAAGCGCGTCGAGGTCGCTCTCACCTACATCTTCGGGATCGGACGGACGCGGGCGCTCGAGACGCTCGCGAACACCGGCGTCAACGGAGACCTGCGGGTGCACCAGCTCGGCGACGACGAGCTGATCAAGCTGCGCGACTGGATCGAGGGCAACTACCGGACCGAGGGCGACCTCCGCCGGGAGATCCAGGCCGACATCCGGCGCAAGATCGAGATCGGGTGCTACCAGGGCATCCGGCACCGCCGCGGGCTGCCGGTCCACGGCCAGCGCACGCAGACCAACGCGCGCACCCGCAAGGGCAAGAAGAAGACCGTGGCCGGCAAGAAGAAGGCCGGCAAGAAGTAGTCCGCCGCGGGCTCCGCCCGCCGCGGTCCGACGACCTCGAGAGTAGAGAGAGCAGATGCCTCCTAAGAGCCGTGTCGGCGCCAAGAAGGTGCGCCGCAAGGAAAAGAAGAACGTCGCTCACGGGCACGCCCACATCAAGAGCACGTTCAACAACACGATCGTCTCGATCACCGACCCGAACGGGAACGTGATCTCCTGGGCCTCCTCGGGCCACGTGGGCTTCAAGGGCTCCCGCAAGTCGACGCCGTTCGCCGCCCAGCAGGCCGCCGAGGCCGCCGCCCGGCGCGCGATGGAGCACGGCATGCGCAAGGTCGACGTCTTCGTGAAGGGCCCGGGCTCGGGCCGCGAGACCGCCATCCGGTCGCTCCAGGCGACCGGCCTCGAGGTGGGCTCGATCCAGGACGTCACGCCCGTCCCGCACAACGGCTGCCGCCCGCCGAAGCGTCGCCGGGTCTGAGGTCAGGGGAGATCTAGAACAATGGCTCGTTACACCGGTGCGGACTGCAAGCTCTGCCGCCGCGAGAAGATGAAGCTGTTCCTCAAGGGCAGCAAGTGCGAGGGCCCGAAGTGCCCGATCGAGATCCGTCCTTACCCGCCGGGTGAGCACGGCCGCGGTCGGCCGAAGGAGACCGAGTACCTGCTGCAGCTCCGCGAGAAGCAGAAGGCCAAGCGCATCTACGGCGTGCTTGAGCGGCAGTTCAGCAACTACTACGTCGAGGCCAACCGCCAGGACGGCAAGACGGGTGACAACCTGCTCGGCCTCCTCGAGCGCCGCCTCGACAACGTGGTCTACCGCGGCGGCTTCGCGAAGTCCCGCGACATGGCCCGCCAGCTGATCCGGCACGGACACATCCGGGTCAACGGCCGGAAGGTCAACATCCCGTCGGCGCTCGTCAGCGAGGCCGACATCGTCGACGTCAAGCCCAAGTCGCTGGAGATGACGCCGTTCCAGGTCGCCAAGGCCGAGGCGGGCGAGCGCCAGGTCCCGGCGTGGCTGGGCGTGGACGCCGACAAGATGCGGATCTTCGTGCACTCGCTGCCGGTCCGGCAGCAGATCGACGCTCCCGTCCAGGAGCAGCTGATCGTCGAGCTCTACTCCAAGTAAGAGTTCGGGTCCGCCGGGATCCCCGCGCAGGTGGGGATCCCGGCGGAACGGGGAACAATCCCCTTGAGGTACTCCGATCGCGGTCGTCAAATAGCGGGCACCGCGGGAAGAAGGCACAACCATGCTCATCGCTCAGCGTCCCACTCTCACCGAAGAGCAGGTCGACGAGTACCGGTCGCGGTTCACCATCGAGCCGCTGGAGCCGGGCTTCGGCTACACCATCGGCAACTCGCTCCGCCGCACGCTGCTCTCCTCGATCCCCGGCGCCGCCGTCACCAGCATCCGGATCGAGGGCGTCCTGCACGAGTTCTCGACCGTGCCGGGCGTCAAGGAGGATGTCACCGACATCATCCTGAACCTCAAGGAGCTCGTCGTCTCCTCGGAGCACGACGAGCCCGTCGTGATGTACCTGCGCAAGCAGGGCCCGGGCGAGGTGACCGCCGCCGACATCGCGCCGCCGGCCGGTGTCGAGGTCCACAACCCGGACCTGCGCATCGCCACGCTGAACGGCAAGGCGAAGCTGGAGATGGAGCTCACGGTCGAGCGCGGCCGCGGCTACGTCTCCGCCGCGCAGAACAAGCAGCCGGGCCAGGAGATCGGCCGCATCCCGATCGACTCGATCTACTCGCCCGTCCTCAAGGTCGTCTACAAGGTCGAGGCCACCCGAGTCGAGCAGCGCACCGACTTCGACCGCCTCATCCTGGACGTCGAGACCAAGCAGGCGATGCTGCCGCGCGACGCCGTCGCGTCCGCCGGCAAGACCCTCGTCGAGCTGTTCGGGCTGGCCCGGGAGCTCAACGTCGAGGCCGAGGGCATCGACATGGGCCCGTCCCCGACGGACGCCGCGCTCGCCGCGGACCTGGCCCTGCCGATCGAGGAGCTGAACCTCACGGTCCGCTCCTACAACTGCCTCAAGCGCGAGGGCATCCACTCGGTGGGCGAGCTCGTCGCCCGCTCCGAGCAGGACCTGCTCGATATAAGGAACTTCGGCGCCAAGTCGATCGAAGAGGTCAAGCAGAAGCTCAACGACATGGGCCTCTCGCTGAAGGACTCCCCGCCCGGGTTCGACCCGAGCGCGGCGGCCGACAACTACGGCGACGACGACCAGAGCTACGCCGAGACCGAGCAGTACTAGAACCCAGATCCCGGCGGCCGGGGGCTCGTTCCCCGGCCGTCCCGGGACTCGACTGACGCCGGTACCTGATACGGCCGGCGCAGGAAGGAAGCACCATGCCCAAGCCCACCAAGGGTGCCCGCCTCGGCGGTTCCGCCGCGCACCAGCGCCTCATCCTGGCGAACCTGGCCACGGCGCTGTTCGAGCACGGCAGCATCACCACCACCGAGGCCAAGGCCCGGCGGGTGCGTCCGCTGGCGGAGAAGCTGATCACCAAGGCCAAGAAGGGCGACCTGCACAACCGTCGCCAGGTGGCCAAGACGATCCGCGACAAGGGCGTCGTGCACGAGCTCTTCACGGAGATCGCGCCGAAGTTCGAGAACCGTCCGGGCGGCTACACGCGCATCACCAAGATCGGGCCGCGCAAGGGCGACAACGCCCCGATGGCCGTGATCGAGCTGGTGCAGGAGCCGATGGCCGCCGCGACGGCCGCGGCCCCGGCCGCCGCTCCGGCGGAGGAGCCGGCGGAGGAGCCGGCGGAGGACGCCGCCGAGACCGGCGCCGACGACGCCGCGAAGGCCGAGTCCGCCGAGTCCGCCGAGGGCAAGGACGAGTCCGCCAAGGAGTGACCCGGTAATATTCCGGGCCGCCGTTCTCGGTAAGACATTGAAACGGGCCCGCCGTCCGGTACAGGACGGCGGGCCCGGTTCTTTGCCAGACTTGGGTCCATGGTCATGTTAATCAGCCGCCGGTTCAGCGAGGGCGGCGCCCGGCCCCGACGAGGACGGGCGAGGAATGCGAGGAACAGGACACTCCGACTGACATGACCGCACTGGTACGACTCCGGCTCGACATCTCCTACGACGGGTCGGACTTCGCGGGCTGGGCACGGCAGCCGAACCAGCGGACCGTCCAGGGCGTGATCGAGGACGCCCTCGCGCGGATGCTGCGGCTCGACCCGCCCCCCATGCTCACCGTCGCGGGCCGCACCGACGCCGGCGTCCACGCGCGCGGGCAGGTCGCGCACCTGGTGGTGCCCGTCGCCGCGTACTCGGCCATCAACGGCACGATGCCGCGCAGGCTCGCCGGGCTGCTGCCCCCGGACGTCCGGGTCTGGCGGGTGTCGGTCGCCCCGGAGGGCTTCGACGCCCGCTTCTCCGCGCTGTCGCGGCGCTACGTGTACCGGGTGTGCGACAACCCGAACGGCGTCGAGCCGCTGCGGCGCCACGACGTCCTGTGGCATCCGCGGCCGCTCGACCTCGACCGGATCAACGAGGCGGCGCGGCTGCTGGTCGGCGAGCACGACTTCGCCGCGTTCTGCCGCAAGCGGGAGGGCGCGACGACGATCCGGGAGCTGCTGCGCTTCTCCTGGGCGCGCGACGACCGCGACCCGTACCTCGCGCTCGCCACCGTCGAGGCGGACGCGTTCTGCCACTCGATGGTGCGGGCGCTGGTCGGCGCGATGCTGGTCGTGGGGGACGGCCGCCGCGACGTCGGGTGGCCCGCGCAGGTGCTGTCGGCGCGCGTCCGGGACTCGGCGGTGAACGTGGCGCCCGCGCACGGGCTGTCGCTGGAGGAGATCCGCTACCCCGAGGACGAGGACCTGGCGCGCCGCGCGCAGGAGACCCGCCGCGTCCGCACCCTGAACGCCGCCGCGGCCGTGGCCGCCGCCGAGGCCGCGGAGGCCGCGGAGAGCGCCGAGGCGCCGCCCGGCGGCCCGTCCTGAGGACGGCGCGGCCGGGCGGCGCCCGGTGCGGCGTGCGGCCTCAGCCGCCCGCCCGCGCGTCCAGCGGGCGCGCGTTGTGGTCGATGAACTGCTGCGCGACCTGCTTGACGACCTCGTCGCCGGGCTGGACGGGCTTGCCGTCGGAGCGCTGCACGTACGCGTACACGACGTACCGGCCGCGGACGGTCGCGGCCGCGTAGCCGCCCGCGCGGTCCATGGCGGCGGTGTGCTCGCCCGGCATGCCGCGGAACCACTCGTAGCGGGCCGGGTCCCCGGCCTCGCTCACGGCGAGGGCGGCCTGCCTGGTCGGCATGACCGCGATGCCGGACGTGACGGCGACGGAGCGTGCGCGGTCGAGGTACGTCGCCCGGACGATCTTGCGGCACTGCTGCCGCTGCAGGGTCTGGAGCATCGCCCCGTTCGCCGCGTACTTCAGGTCGCGGTTGATGGACCGGCGGTCGAGCCGGTAGGTGTGCCCGCCGAGCCGCTGGTGCCTCCGACGCCGTCCACGTTCACCGACACCGACCCCGACGGCATCCCGTCCGTCCGTCCCGAGGAGCCGGCGGCGGCCCCCGCGGCGGCACCGGAGCCCGTCGCGGCGGCGCGGCGCGCCCCCGCGCCGGTGCCCGAGACCGGGCAGGCGGTCGTCGCGGCGAACGGGACGGCCGCACCCGCACGGGCGCCGGGCCCGACGACCGCCCCGTCCGGGGAGGCCGCGCCCACCGCGTTCGAACGCGCCAAGGAGGCCGAGAAGGCCGCCGCGGCGGCGGCGCCGGTGCTCGTCCCCGACGCGATCCTGCCGCCGGGCGTCCTGCCCCCCAGCGGGGAGAGCGGGGAGCACCCGCAGCCGGGCGCGCCCGGCGCGGCGGCCCCGGACGAACCGCCGGTCGTCCCGCCCGGCCACCACGAGCAGGGCGTCCCGCCC
>NZ_QHJN01000110.1:0-26639 GCF_003947565.1 Actinomadura sp. WAC 06369
GGTTCGGGGGGTCGTCCCCCCGGTAAAACGCGAAGAATCCCCTGGAAGGTGGACGAAGTCCACCGACCAGGGGATTCCCGATTCGTAGCGGGGGCAGGATTTGAACCTGCGACCTCTGGGTTATGAGCCCAGCGAGCTACCGAACTGCTCCACCCCGCGTTGCGTTGATGTCTTAACTCTATGGGGCGCGGGGGGCTTGCGCAAATTGGTTTCAGCCGGTGCAGGCGGGGACGGTGCCGTTGCCGGTGGTGAGGGCGTCGAGGGCTTGGCGGGCGCTTTTGAGGGTGTCGGCGCGGATGAGGCGGAGGCCGTCGGGGCGGGCTTTGACGGCGGCGGCGCAGTTGCCTTCGGGGGTGAGGAAGACGGTGGCGCCGGCGCGGCGGGCGGCGATCATCTTCTGTTCGATGCCGCCGATGGGGCCGACCTGGCCGTCGGGGGTGATGGTGCCGGTGCCGGCGACGAACCTGCCGCCGGTGAGGGCGCCGGGGGTGAGTTTGTCGATGATGGCGAGGGAGAAGATGAGGCCGGCGGAGGGGCCGCCGATGTCGCCGATGCTGATGTCGATCTCGAAGGGGAACTTGTAGTCGCCGGCGAGGACGACGCCGATGACGGCGCCGCCGTCGGGTCCTTTGGCGGTGGTGATCGCCTGGTCGGTGTCGTTGCCGTCGCGGCGGACGGTGAGGGTGACGGTGTCGCCGGGCGTCACGCCGCCCATGACGTCGCTGACCTGCTGCACTTTGGTGATGTCGGTGCCGTTGACGGCGGTGATCTCGTCGCCGGCTCTGAGTTTGCCGTCGGCGGGCCGCCCTTTCTGGACGCTGTCGACGACGACGCGGGTGCCGACGGGGATGCCGAGTTCGCGCAGGGCGGCGGCTTCGGCGTCCTGCTGGGAGTCGCGCATCTGCCGGGTGTTCTGCTCGTCGACCTCTTCGGGCGACTCGTCCTCGGGGAAGATCGTCTCTTCGGGGACGACGGCGGTGTCGCCGTCGAGCCAGCCGCGGAGGGCGGTGAGGAGGTCGATGCGTCCGCCGGGGCCGCCGCGGTAGGTGACGGTGGTGAAGTTGAGGTGCCCTTCGGTGGGGTAGGTCTGCCGCCCGTCGATGGCGATGAGGGATTCGCCTTTGGCGTTGTCGGCGAGGGTGTTCTGCGTGGGTCCCGGCATCAGCGTGACGTACGGGACGGGCATGAGGGAGCCGACGAGGGCCAGTACCAGGACGAGCACGCTCGCGACGGTGAGCGTGGCGGCACGACGAGACATGGTCGGAACTCTATGCGGCACGGCGGTGTCAGCAGGCCCCGACCCATTCGTCGCCTCCGTCGGCGAACGTCTGGTGCTTCCAGATGGGGACGTGCGCCTTGAGGTCGTCGATGAGGCGGCGGCACGCTTCGAACGCTTCGGCGCGGTGCGGGCAGGACGCGGCGACGACGACGGCGAGGTCGCCGATGCGGAGGTCGCCGACGCGGTGGAGGGCGGCGAGGGCGCGGACGGGGAAGTCGGCGGCGACCTTCTCCATGACGGCGCGCAGTTCGCGTTCGACGGTGGGGTGGGCGCTGTAGGAGAGGGCGTCGACGGCGCGCGCGTGGTCGTGGTCGCGGACGGTGCCGACGAACAGGGCGGTGCCGCCGGCGGCGGGGTCCGCGACGGCGCCGAAGACCTCGTCGACGGACAGGGGCGTCTCGCGGACGCCGATGAGCCGGATGACGTCGGGTGCTTCGGCGCTGTCGTCGTTCACGTCTCGAACACTACCTTCAGGACGGATCTTCGGGTTCGTCCGGTTCGAAGGTGCCGGCGAGCGCTTCGGCGAGCGCGGGGACGAGGTCGGGCCCGGCGAGCACCTCGTCGTCGGCGTCGTGGCGGCGGAGCCGGAGGGCGGAGTGGCGGGCGCCGTCCCGCAGCACGCCGACGATCATGCGGACGTCCTCGCGCCGGGGGTGCTGCGCGGCGAACGCGGCGGCTTCGGCTTCGTCGTCGGGGATGTCGTCTTCGACTTCGGGGGGCAGGACGACCCGTTCGATGACGAGGGCGCAGCCGTCGACGGCGTCGGGCCAGGCGATGGCGGCGAGGGCGTCCTCGACGGCGGCCTGTTCGGGGAGGGCGGGCTGTTCGAGGGCGGCGAGCGTGTCGCCGTCGGGGGGCAGGCCGAGCTGGTCGGCGAGGTCGGGTTCGGCGGCCCGCAGTTCGGAGCTGCGGACGAGGGCGTAGAGGCGGGGTGCGGCGTCCCATCCTTCCTGTGCGGTATGGCGTTCGAGGTCCAGGACGACTTCTTCCAGAAGGCTCACGGGCCCATCTTTCCCCCAATCGGTCCGGGGACATGCTGGAACCCCCGTTCCAGTCGGTAAGTTGCTTACACAGCACCGGCGGGCGGCCGGTGGGCGCGATCTCGATCGGAGTGGGGCCTTGACCTTCCGGACTCCCGGCCTCGGACGCCGAGCCGGCGGCGGGCGAACGCGGCTGTTGCTGCCTGTGCTGGTGGCGCTGGCCGTGTTGCTGGTGGCTTTTCTAGTCTTCACCGCCTTCTATACCGACCTGCTGTGGTATCGGTCGATCGGTTTCGAGACGGTCTTCACGACGCAGCTGCAGGCGCGGGCGGTCCTGTTCTTCGGGGCGGGACTGCTGATGGCGCTCTTGGTGGGCGCGAACGTCCTGGTGGCCTATCGGCTGCGGCCCGCGTACCGGCCGCTGTCGGTGGAGCAGCAGGGGCTGGAGCGGTACCGGTCGGTGATCGATCCGCGGCGGCGGCTGATCGCGATCACGATGCTCGGGCTGCTGGGCGTCTTCACGGGCGCGTCGGTGTCGGGGCAGTGGCCGACGTGGCTGGCGTTCATGAACCGGACGTCGTTCGGCGTCGAGGACCCGCAGTTCCACAAGGACGTCTCGTTCTACGTCTTCACGTACCCGTTCATCCGGCTGCTGCTGAGCGTCGTGTTCACGACGGTGATCCTGTCGATCATCGCCGCGGTGATGGTGCACTACCTGTACGGGGGGCTGCGGCTGCAGGGGCCGGGCGACAAGGCGAGCCCGCCCGCGCGGGCGCACCTGTCGGTGCTCGCGGGCCTGTTCGTCCTGCTGAAGGCGGTCGCGTACTGGTACGACCGGTACGGGCTCGTCCATTCGGAACGGGGCGTGACGACGGGCGCGTCCTATACGGACGTGAACGCGTTGATGCCCGCGAAGACGATCCTGGCGGTCATCGCGGTGCTGTGCGCGATCATGTTCTTCAGCAATCTGCTGCGCCGGGGGATGATGCTGCCGGGCGTGGGCTTCACGCTGCTGGTGCTGTCGGCGATCCTGCTGGGCGGGATGTACCCGCTGCTGATCCAGCAGTTCCAGGTGAAGCCGGACGAGCTGGCGAAGGAGCGCCGGTTCATCGAGCGCAACATCGAGGCGACGCGGAACGCCTTCGGGGTGGAGGGCGCCGAGCTCGTCCAGTACGGCGGGCAGCCGAAGACCGATCAGGCGACGATGCGGGCGGAGGCGGAGAAGCTGGACGGCGCCCGCATCCTGGACCCGAACGTCGTGGGCGAGACGTTCAAGCAGCAGCAGCGCATCCGGCCGTTCTACAACTTCCCCGACATCCTCGACATGGACCGGTACGAGATCGACGGGGAGATGGTCGACACGGTCGTCGCGCTCCGCGAACTGTCGGGCGCGCCGGAGGGGCAGCACAGCTGGATCAAGGACCGGATGGTCTACACGCACGGGTACGGGTTCGTGTCGGCGTACGCGGACCGGCTCGCCGGCGGCGGCGTGCCGGACTACATCACCCGCGACATGCCCGTGTCGGCGAACCAGCGGATCAACGTGGCGCGCCCGGAGATCTACTTCGGGGAGCGGACGCCGACGTACTCGGTGGTCGGCGGCAAGGGCCAGGAGGAGCTGAACTACCCCGACAACAGCGATAACGGCCAGCAGACGAGCAACTACGACGGGGACGGCGGCGTCTCCATCGACGCGTTCTTCAACAAGCTGCTGTACGCGACGAAGTTCCAGGACAAGAACCTGCTGCTGTCGGGCGCGATCAACGACGGGGCGAAGATCCTGTACGACCGGTCGCCGCTGGAGCGCGTGCAGAAGGCCGCGCCGTGGCTGAAGCTGGACGGCGACCCGTACCCGTCGGTGGTGAACGGGCGGATCGTCTGGATCGTCGACGGCTACACGGCGTCGAACAACTACCCGTACTCGGAGGAGATCAGCCTCGGCGAGGCGACCCGCGACACCATCACCGACACCCGGTCGGCGGTGGCGCGGCAGGCCGACGACCACGTCAACTACATGCGCAACTCGGTCAAGGCCACGGTGGACGCCTACGACGGCTCGGTGCGCCTGTACCAGTGGGACGACAAGGACCCGATCCTCAAGACGTGGATGAAGGTCTTCGACGGGACCGTCCAGGACCGGTCGCAGATCCCTCCGGAGCTGGAGAAGCACTTCCGCTACCCGCAGGACCTGTTCAAGGTGCAGCGGACGATCCTCGCGAAGTACCACGTGACCGACCCGGCCGCCTTCTACAGCGGTGAGGGCTTCTGGGAGGTCCCGGAGGACCCGAGCGCGAAGGGCAAGCGGCAGCCGCCCTACTACCAGAGCCTGCGGCTGCCGGGCGAGGAGCAGAAGTCGTTCTCGCTGACCACGGTGTTCAACCCGCGCAACAACCAGCAGCTCGCGGCGTTCATGGCGGTGGGCTCCACGCCCGGACGCGACTACGGCAAGATCAGCGTCCTGCAGATGCCGCGGAACGCGCAGCCGCCGGGCCTCAGCCAGGTGCAGAACGAGTTCGAGACCGATCCCGGGGTCAAGAAGGACCTGAACGAGCTGAGGCTCGGTCAGACCGACACGGTCGGCGGCAACCTGCTGACGATCCCGTTCAGCGGCGGGTTGCTGTACGTGGAGCCGATGTACGCGATCCAGGAGAGCGCCAAGCAGCCGTATCCCGTCCTCGGCGCGGTGCTGGCGCGGTACGGCAACACGATCGTCCTCGCGAACACGCTGGACGAGGCGCTGAACCAGATCGTCGGGGACGGCGCCCCGCCCGGCGACGAGAAGGAGGGCGAGCAGGCGGACGGCGGTGAGCCCGCCGCCGGCGACGCCGGTGCCGGGGGCGCCCTCACGCCGGAGGCGCAGCAGGCGATCAACGATCTGAAGAAGGCCGTCACCGACTACGAGGACGCGCAGAAGAACCTGGACTACGACAAGATGGGCCAGGCTTGGGAGGCGATCAAGAAGGCGCGGGACGCGCTCGCCACCGCCCAGGAGGCCAAGCCGGAGTCGTAGCCGGGGCCGCGAGGACGACCGAGGGCCGCCGCCCGCACCCGGGCGGCGGCCCTCGCCGTCCGCGCGTCCGCGGTCAGACCCGCCGGCGCTTGCGGGCGCGGCGGATCGCGGCGGCGGCGCCGATCGCGGCGACGGTGGCGCCCGCGGCGGTCGCGGCGGCGGCTTCCCGGCCGCCGACGCGGCGGCCGACGACCGCGTGCCGTCCGGCGATCTCGTCCATCAGCCCGCGGAGGGCGGCGGCGTTGTCGTACATGGGCTTCCAGCCGGCGGCGCGGAGCCGGGCGCAGTCGACGACCCACGGGTAGGCGACGTAGCGCAGTTCGGTGGCGGGCGCCGGGGTCATGCCGAGCCGGTGCAGCCGCTGGGCCGTCCCGAAGGTGAGGGCGGCGGGCAGTTCGAAGCCGCGCTTGCCGGTGATCTCGGCGACCTCGTCGGGGCCGATCCAGCCCTCGCAGCCGACGGCGACCGGGCCGGGGACGTCCTCGGTGACGACCAGGTCGAGGGCGGACGCGAGGTCCTCGATGTGGCAGAACTGCCAGCCGGGGGTGCTGCCCTTGACCGACAGGAGCCGCGGCGCCTCGAAGTGGCGGGTGACGAGGGTGTCGACGCCGGGCCCGACGAGCGCGGCCGGGCGGACGACGGTGACGTCGAGCCCGGGGTGGGTGCGCGGCGCGGCGGCGGCCAGCTCCTCGATCTCCAGGTGGTCGCCGGCGATGCCGGTGTCGGCCTCGGCGAGCAGCGGCGCGTCCTCGGGGAGCGGGACGTCGTTGCCGGGTTCGGCGCCGTACACCATGGCGCTGGTGACGAGGACGACCCGGCGGACGCGCGCGGCGGCCGCGGCGGTGACGACGGTCTGCGCGCCCCGCACGTTGTGGGTGCGGCGTTCCCGCTGGTCGATCTCGGGCGACTGCTCGACGTCGAGGTGGACGATGACGTCGACGTCCGACAGCCGGCCCGACAGCAGCGGGTCGCGGACGTCCATGACGCGCCACGTGACGCCGGGCACGTCCCCTCGCTGCCCGTCGATGGCGACGACCTTGCGGATCTCCCCGCGCTCGGCGAGCCGGGCGGCCAGCAGCCGCCCCGCCCCGGTGGCCGCGCCGGTGACCGCGACGACCGGGCCCTTGCTACGCCGAGGGCGAACCTTGCCCGTTGCCACGGAGGTGCCCCCTTCCTTTTGTTCGCGACCTTGCCGGGACCGGCTAACGTTGCGGATATGAGCCCATCATGCATCCCAGGGGCGAACCGATATGAGTGACACTCCCTTCGGCTTCAACCGTCCCGGTGACGGAGACGACGACCGGCCCCAGGATCCATTCAAGGCCATGGGCGGCGACATGGCGCAGTTCGCCGACATGCTGCACCGCTTCGCCGACATGATCGGCGGCCAGGGCGCGGCCGGTGCGGGCGGCCCCGGCGGCGGCCCCCTGAACTGGGATCTGGCCAAGAACATCGCCCGGCACTCGGTGTCCGAGAAGGGCGACCCGTCGATCGTGGACGCCGAGCGGCGCCAGGTCGAGGAGGCGCTGCGGCTGGCCGAACTGTGGCTCGACGAGGGCACGACGCTGCCCGCCGGCATCCGGACGCCGCAGGCGTGGAGCCGGTCGGAGTGGATCGAGCAGACGCTGCCGGTGTGGGCGAAGGTCTGCGACCCGATCGCGGCGCGCATGGTCGAGTCCATGGGCGGCGCGCTCGGCGGCGGCGAGATCCCCGCGGACGTCCAGGCGATGGCCGGGCCGCTGATCGGCATGGTCAAGCAGATGGCGGGCGCGATGGTCGGCGGGCAGGCCGGGCAGGCGCTCGGCGAGCTGGCCCGCGAGGTGACCGGCTCGGCGGACGTCGGGCTGCCGCTGGCGCCGGACGGCGTCGGGGCGCTGCTGCCCGCGGGCGTCGAGGCGTTCGGGTCGGGCCTGGAGGTGTCCGGCGACGAGGTGCGGCTGTACCTGGCGCTGCGCGAGGCGGCCCACCAGCGGCTGTTCGCGCACGTCCCGTGGCTGCGGTCGCACCTGCTGGGCGCGGTCGAGGAGTACGCGCGCGGCATCACGGTCGACCTGTCGGGCATCGAGCAGGCCGTGCAGGGCCTCGACCTGAGCAACCCGCAGGCGATCCAGGACGCGCTGGGCGGCGAGATCTCGCTGCAGCCGGAGGAGTCGCCGCGGCAGAAGGCGGCGCTGGCCCGGCTGGAGACGACGCTGGCGCTCGTCGAGGGCTGGGTCGACACGGTCGTGAACCGGGCGGCGGAGAACCGGCTGCCCGAGGCCGGGAAGCTGGCGGAGGCGGTGCGGCGGCGCCGCGCGACCGGCGGTCCGGCGGAGCGGACGTTCGCGACGCTGGTGGGGCTGGAGCTGCGGCCCCGGCGGCTGCGCGAGGCGGCGGCGCTGTGGCGGACGCTGACGGACGTGCGGGGCGTGGACGGCCGCGACGCGGTCTGGGACCACCCGGACCTGCTGCCGACCTCCGACGACCTGGACGACCCGGACGGGTTCGTGCACGGCCGCGAGGAGGGCCTGTCGGACCTCGACCTGTCGAAGCTGACCCGCGGCGAGGACGTCCCGGCGACCGAGTCCGAGAAGACCGGGTCCGAGGAGACCGGGCCCGAGGACGGGAAGAAGGACGACGGGCCGGACGAGGGGCCCGACGGCGACGCGGGGCCGCGGCGGTGAGCCGGCAGCGGCCGCACCGGGTGAGCGGCTGCCGGTACGAGCCGGGTTCGTCGACCAACGTGATCCGGCGGCGGGTCGCGCGGGCGAGCCTGTGCTGGCAGCGGCCCATCGACCAGGAGCGACGGCGGCGCCATCTCGTCAACTCCCGCTACCCGCGCATCGGGCGCGCATGACAGGTGACGCGCATGACGCGCATGACGGGTGACGCGCGTGACGGGTGACATGGAGCGCCTGCTCGCCACCGTCACCCTCGGCAGGAACGTGACCGACGTGCTGCGCCGCTGGCAGGCGCCGGACGACGCGCAGCGCGAGCTGGCGCTCGATTTCCTGCGGCACCTGCGCGACCACACGCAGGACGGCCTGTGGCGGGAGTGCGCGGCGGGGCACATCACGGCGAGCACGATCGTGCTGGACGCGACGCGCACCCGGGTGCTGCTGACGCTGCACGCGAAGATCAAAGCGTGGCTGCAGCTCGGCGGCCACCTGGAGCCGGGCGACGCGACGCTGGCGGACGCGGCGCTGCGGGAGGCGACGGAGGAGTCGGGCATCCGCGGCCTGCGGCTGCTGGGGAAGGGTCCCGTCCAGCTCGACCGGCACGCCGTGCGCTGCCATCCGCAGGGCTCGTGGCACCTGGACGTCCAGTACGCGGCGGTCGCGCCGCCGGGCGCGCGGCACGTGGTGAGCGACGAGTCCGACGACCTCGCGTGGTTCCCGGTGGACGCGCTGCCCGAGCCGACGGACGACGCGCTGCGCCGCCTCGTCGCGCGGGCCGTGCGGGTCTGACCGGCCGAGCGGATGCGGGGCCCGCGCACGCGGGTTCAGCCGCGCAGCGGGTGCCCCTCCAGCAGGGCCCGGGTGGTCTCCCAGCCCTCCAGCCCCGGGTCGAGGTACCGCAGGTCGGCGGCGGTGCGGATGCGGTGCCAGCCGGGCCCCTGCGGGACGAGCCCGGGGCGGGGCGCGGCGGCGCGGAGCCGGGCGAGCGCGTCGGGGGTGTCGAGGTCGACGCCGGTGAGGGCGGCGGCGAGCCAGCCGGGCAGCGGGAGCCGGGCGGCGAGCGCGGCGAGCCCGTCCGGACGGGCGGCGCACGCGGCGGCCGGGGCCTGGCCGAGCGCGCGGAACAGCTTGCCGATGAGCAGCGGCGGCAGGTCGGGGGCGTCGCCGGCGACCAGCACGGCCTCCGCCGCGCCGGCGGCGTGCAGCGCGGCGAACGCGTCCGCGGGGGTCGCGGCGCGGACGACCAGCGTGCCGGGCCACGTGACGGCCTCGGCGTCCGGCTGGTCGGGCGGGTCCAGCACGAGGGCGGGGGCGACCAGGTCGAGGCCGGCGACGACCTCGCAGACGTCCTCGAGCAGCGCGAGCCGGAACGCGTCGGGGTCGACGCCGGGCGGCGCCGCGCCGGAACCGCCGCGGGCGTGCGACAGCACCGCGGCGAGGCGGGCGGTGCTCAACCGGCGACCTCGTACCGCCGGGCGCGGTGCAGGGCGTCGCCGCGGTGGGCGTCCTTGCCGGTGTCGTCGCCGGGCGCGTCCGCCTCCATGGGCAGGTGCGCGGCGGCGGCGACGCCTTCGAGGTAGCCGCGGGCGCGGTCGGCCTTCGGGTAGTGGCCGACCAGTTCCCAGAAGTCGGCGCCGTGGCCGGGGATCAGCAGGTGCGCCAGCTCGTGGACCAGGACGTAGTCGACGACCCAGCCGGGCATGCCGCGCAGCCGCGTGGAGAGCCGGATCGTCCCGTCGTCGGGGGTGCACGATCCCCAGCGGGTGCGCTGATTGTCGACCCAGCGGACGCTCACGGGATCGGCACGGCCGTCCAGGTAACGGCGGGACAGTTCGCGGGCGCGGGACTCAAGGTCGGCGTCGCTGGGACGCCGCTTGCGTTCGCGCTCCTCCAGCCGTTCCAGGATGGTCGCGATCCACTGTTCCTCTTCGGCCTTGCTCAGCCTTGACGGAACCATCACCACCACCTTGTCCCCGTCGCGGTAGGCGGACACCGTCCGCCGGCGGCGGGAGCTGCGGCGGACCTCAACGTTTGGGGGCACGCCAGAACCGTACCCAAAAATTTGCGTCCGCCACAGGGGGTGTTTGGCGTTTTCGCAGGTCAGACGCCATCTTTTAACTACCTCATAGGCGTCCGCACACGTCCGCGCAACCTTCGCCGGGCCGATCGCGGCCGTTAGACGCCCCGATCCGTGGTATTGATCATTCGCCGGTGAAGCGCGGGGCGCGGCGCTCCCGCTGCGCGGTGAGGCCCTCGACCATGTCCCGCGTGGCCATCGTGACGGGCTGCGCGAGCGACTCCCAGCGCAGCGCGGACTCCATGTCGGGGTGGCCTCCTCCGGCCAGCGCGACCTTCGTGAGCCGGGTCGCGACGGGCGCCTGCGCGGCGACGCGTCCGGCGACCTCCAGCGCCTCGGCCAGCACCCGCTCCCGGGGGACGGCGCGGTTCACCAGGCCGGACGCCTGCGCTTCGGCCCCGGTGAGGACGCGGCCCGCGAGCAGCATCTCGCGGGCGATCGGCAGCCCGGCGACCTCGGGGAACAGCCAGGTGGCGGCCATGCCGGGGTGCAGGCCGAGGGCGGTGAACGGGGCGAGGAGCTTGGCGTCCTCGGCGGCGTACCGCAAGTCGCAGGCCAGCGCGAGGCAGAGGCCGGCGCCGACGGCGTGCCCGTTGACGGCGGCGATCGTCGGGACCTCCAGGTCCCGGACGGCGAGCCACGTCCGGTAGAACTCCAGCATCCGGTCGCGCAGCGCGGGGACGGCCACGGAGTTCGTGTCGGCGAGCCAGGAGAGATCGCCGCCGGAACTGAACGCGCTGCCCGCGCCGGTGATCACGACACAGCGCACGTCGCGATCGGCGCGCAGGTCGGCGACGGCCTTTTTCCAGGCCGCGGTCATGTCATCGGCCATCGCATTGCGGCGATCCGGATCGTTCAGGGTGAGAACGGCGATTCCGTCCGGCCGGCGTTCGACGAGCAGCTCTTCGGGCACGGGACGCACCGTACCCTGCGGCGCGCGAGCGCCGCGCGGCGGGGCGCCGAGACGCGTGAGAAAGCGCACACTTACCACATTTTCGCTGGTCACGCGAGTTCACCGTTTCCGGCCATGGCGATTGTTCATCCGGCACTGTGGCGGAAACGGCGGCCGATCGCGGACAATGGCCGGGTGAGCGATCTTCCCCGCCGCGCGGTGACGCGGTCAGCAAAGCTGGCGTCCCTCCCCCTCGGCTTCGCGGGGCGTACCGCCCTGGGCGTGGGGAAGCGGACCTTCGGGCGGCCCGCCGAGGCCGTCGCGATGGAGATCCAGACGCGCACCGCCGAGCAGCTGTTCAAGGTGCTCGGCGAACTCAAGGGCGGAGCGATGAAGCTCGGCCAGATGCTGTCGATCTTCGAGGCGGCGCTGCCGCCGGAGATCGCCGGCCCGTACCGCGCCACCCTGACGAAGCTTCAGGAGGCCGCTCCCCCGCTGCCCGCCTCGGCCGTCCACAAGGTCCTCGCCCAGGCGCTCGGGGACGACTGGCGCGACTCGTTCTCCGAGTTCGACGACGAGCCCGCCGCCGCCGCGTCCATCGGGCAGGTGCACAAGGCCGTCTGGCACGACGGCCGCACGGTCGCCGTCAAGGTGCAGTACCCCGGCGCCGGCAAGGCCCTGATCAGCGACTTCAACCAGCTCGCCCGGGTCGGCCGCATGTTCGGCGTGCTGATGCCCGGCCTCGACGTCAAGACGATGCTCGCGGAGCTGAAGGAGCGCGTCGCCGAGGAGCTCGACTACGAGATCGAGGCCGAGTCGCAGACGATCATCCGCGAGGCGTACCTCGACGACCCCGACTTCTACATCCCCGAGGTGATCGCCCAGTCCGGCGACGTCCTCGTCACCGAGTGGATCGACGGCACCCCGCTCTCGAAGATCATCAGCGAGGGCGACCAGGAGACCCGGAACCACGCCGCGCTCCTGTACTGCCGGTTCCTCCTGTCGGGCCCGAAGCGGTCCGAGCTCCTGCACGGCGACCCGCACCCGGGCAACTTCCGGCTGCTCGACGACGGGCGCCTCGGCGTCCTCGACTTCGGCGCCGTCGACCACATCCCGGGCGGGTTCCAGCAGCGCCTCGGCCTGCTGCTGCGCATCGGCACGATGGCCGACATCGACGAGGTCGAGGACGCGCTGCGCCGCGAGGACTTCATCCGCGAGGACGTCGACATCGACGCCGAGTCGCTGCAGGGGTTCCTGGCGCCGATCACCGAGCCGTTCGTCACCGAGACGTTCCGGTTCAACCGCGAGTGGCTGCGCGAGCAGGCCGCCCGCGTCACCGACCTGCGCCCGACGAACGTGGTGCGGCAGCTCAACCTCCCGCCCGAGTACGTGATCATCCACCGCGTCCTGTCGGCGGGCACCGGCGTGCTGTGCCAGCTCGACTGCGAGATCCCGGCCCGCGCCGAGTCCCGCAAGTGGATCCCCGGCTTCGCCGACGACGAAGACGAGGAACTCGTCACCGGCTGACCCCTCGGTGCGCGACGCCGAGGGGCAAGCAAGCAAGGAAAAAGGGGCCCTGCGCGCCGGTGCGGCGGGCAGGGCCCCTTCTTCGTGGCGTCCGGCAGTGGGGGGGCCGGACGCCTTTTGCGGGTCCGCCGGGAGGCGTTCCGCGGCGTCGCGCCCGGGACCGGGTGCGGACGCGCGGCCGCCTGCGACCTCGCGGACCCCGGGTCAGGCCCGGCCGTGCCTCCGTGGACGGCCGCGCGGGTTCGCGTAGGGGTCCGGGGCCGCCGTCGGGGCGAGCAGGACCCGGCGGACGCGGGACGCGCGGATCTGCGCGTCCCGGCGGGCCCGGCGCAGGGCGCGCACCCGGACGGCCAGGTCGTCGGCGATCGCGGGCGCCGGCTCGGGCTCGATCCCGAGTCCTTCGGTCATCGTCGTCATTTCGTCCTCCCGGGTCTCTGAAATGCCTTCCCGGGTGTTATTTCCCCTTTGGGGTCTTCGTGTTTCCATTCGGTCGGCGGAAGGCGCGTATCGATTCGGAAACGCGCCCTCCGCCGGCCCTGCTCTGGCAGCCACCCCGGCCATCGCCCCGCCACGCAGCAACCGGAGCCACTGCGATTGCGAGCGAAGCCAGGTTCGAGCTTGCGAGAACCTGATCGCGCAGCGAGCCCCCGGGCGAGTCGGAGCGATGCGGCAATCGCACGCGGCGCCCGTGGAAGGAAGGCCGCCTAGCGGCCTGACGCCGAGGGCGTCGCCGAAGGCACGGGGTGCTTCCGGGGGCGGCCGCGGGGCCGCTTGCGGGGCACGATCACGCCGCGGACGAAGAGCTCACCGCCCCAGACGCCCCAGGGCTCCTTCCGCTCGAGCGCCCCGGCGAGGCACTGCTTGCGGACGGGGCACTCCTGGCACAGCGCCTTGGCGAGCTCGACGTCGGCGGGGTCCTCGGCGAAGAACAGCTCCGGGTCGGTCCGGCACGGAAGCGTGAGGTCCTCCTCGCTCACTGCGAGAGCCCCCTGCATCACAGTCACCCTTGTTCCTCTCGTTGGATCTCAACGGGCGTGTCGGTGGGTTGTCTGGGCAAAAGAGAAGGCCGCGGATCCGGTGTCTGGATCCGCGGCCTGGGGGCTTGCCGGTGTCTTGCTAGACCGGTCGCCTCCAGGGGTACGGACCCGACACGCCGCCCATCAGGGTGGCGCCCTTGCGGGCCGTGGCCGAAGCCTGGATGGTCACGTCTTCGAGAAGGTGGTCGAAGACACTCCACCCCTGCTCGTCCTGGAATCGCTGCGCACGGCGGACGCCGCGCAGATCACGGAGATCGCGCAGGTCACGCGGCTGCTCGCCGATTTCGGCACAACGCCGGACGGCAGGGATCGCCTCGTAGCCGAGGACTGATCCGCTGATCGGCTCGTGACCGCCGGTGCCGGCGGACGCGCCGCGCACTCTGGCCATGCGCGGGGCGTCGGCGGACACCGGGGAATAGGCGGTCGGGGAGCCGGGGCATGCGGCGTTCCGGGACGGCGTGTTCGAGAACATCGTGAAGATCACCGGACTGCACACCACCTCTCTGGCTCCTCGGGCCGGACCGGGCGGATCAAGATCCACCAGGCGGCCGCCTGATTGCTCGCGTACGAGACTACGGGGACTTCGGCAAATCGAGCAAGGTATTTTTGACCTGCGGTTTTGTGGGCCACTTCACCAAGATCGCGGGGAACCCGCGCCGTTCCGACCGCGTCGAAACTCTCGGGAGAGCTGCGGGACGATCAGTCCGAAACGCGGACGAGCCCCTCCTGCATCACCGACACCACCAATTCCCCCGAACGGGTGAACACCTGCCCCCGGGCGAGCCCGCGCGCGCCCCCGGCGAACGGGGTGTCCTGGTAGTAGAGCAGCCAGTCGTCGGCGCGGAACGGGCGGTGGAACCACATCGCGTGGTCGAGGCTGGCGCCCATCGTCCGCTTGTCGCCCCACGCGAGGCCGTGGTTGAGCAGGACGGTGTCCAGGAGCGTCATGTCGGACGCGTACGTCATCAGGCACACGTGCAGCAGCGGGTCGTCCGGAAGTTCCCCGTCGACCTTCAGCCACACCTTCGACTCCGGCGTGGCCAGCGCCGGATCCTTGGCGGCCTCCCAGGTCAGCGGGGTGGCGTGCCGGATGTCGATGGGCCGCCGGTTCACGAACTCCTCGGCGCCGCGCCGTCCGAACAGGGGCGTGAGCCGGGTGAGCGAGTCGGGGAGCGTCTCCGGGTCGGGCGCGTCCGGCATCGGCGCCCGGTGCTCCGGGCCGTCCTCGACGATCTGGAACGACGCGGACAGCGTGAAGATCGCCTTGCCGTGCTGGACGGCGGTGACGCGGCGCGTGGTGAAGGACCGGCCGTCGCGGACCCGGTCGACCGTGTAGACGATCGGGACGAGCGGGTCGCCCGGCCGCAGGAAGTAGGCGTGCAGCGAGTGCACGGGGCGGTTGACCGGGACGGTGCGGCCGGCGGCGACGAGCGCCTGCCCGGCGACCTGCCCTCCGAAGACGCGTTGCCGCCGCTCCTCGGCCGTGCGGCCGCGGAAGATGTCGTTCTCGATCTGCTCCAGGTCCAGCAGGTCCAGCAGAGCCTTCAGAGTCTCCTTCACGCCCGACAGTCTCCCTCATCCGGCCGTGTGACCGGCCTCTCACCCTGGCCCGGAGGGCCCGTTCAGACGCCGCAGAGGCCGAGGACGGCGTCGCCGTAGCGGTCCAGCTTGACCTTGCCCACACCCGGAATCCGGGCGAGTTCCTCCCGCGACTCGGGCCGGTGCTCCGCGATGGCCTGCAGCGTCGCGTCCGTGAACACGACGTACGCGGGGATCCGCTGCTCGGCCGACACCTCGGCGCGCCAGTCCTTGAGGGCGGCCAGCAGCTCCTCGTTCAGCTCGGCCGGGCAGTCCTCGCAGCGGCCCAGCTTGCGCTCGACGGCCGCGGTCAGCGGGCGTCCGCACACCCGGCACGGCTGCGGCCCCTTCGCCGGACGCCGCTTCGCCGACCGGTCGAGCCGGGCCGGGGTGTGCGTCGCGGTCTTGCCGGTGAGGCCGTCCAGGAACCGGGACGGGCGCCGCGCCTGCGCCCCGCCCGGCGACCGCGACAGCGCCCACGACAGGTGCAGGTGGGCGCGCGCCCGGGTGACGCCCACGTAGAGCAGGCGGCGCTCCTCCTCCACCTGGGCGGGCGTCTTGGCGTAGATGATCGGGACGGTGCCCTCGGCGAGGCCCACGAGGAACACCGCGTCCCACTCCAGGCCCTTCGCGGCGTGCAGGGACGCGAGGGTGACGCCCTCCAGCGGCGGCGCGTGCTGGGCGGCGGCGCGCTCCTCCAGTTCGGCGACGAACTCGGGAAGCCCCGCCCGCGGGTCGTCGGCGGCCATGTCCTCGGCGAGCTGCGCCAGCGCGGCCAGCGACTCCCACCGCGCGCGCGCGACGCCGGCCCCTTCGGGCGGGCGGTCGGAGAACCCCGCGCCCGACAGCACGTGCCGCACCGTCCGGATCAGCCCGGTGCCGTCGGTCTCGGCGTCGGCGCCCGCGCGGGCCGCGCCCCGCAGCCGCACGACCGCCTCGCGCACCTCGGGCCGTTCGAAGAACCGCTCCGCGCCCCGCAGGACGTACGGGACGTTCGCGGCGGCGAGCGCCGACTCGTACGTCTCCGACTGCGCGTTCGTCCGGAACAGGATCGCGATCTCGCGGGACGGGACGCCCTCGTCGACGAGCTTGCGGACGCGCCGCGCGGTGTCGTCGGCCTCGGCGATCTCGTCGTCGTACTCGTTGAACAGCGGCGCGGGGCCGTCCGGGCGCTGCGCCACCAGCTCCAGCGCGTGCCCGGACGCGGGCGCCCGCCCGAGCAGCCCGTTCGCCAGCCCCACCACCTGCGGCGTCGACCGGTAGTCGCGGACGAGCCGGACGACCTTGGCGCCGGGGTGGTCGGCGGTGAAGTTCAGCAGGTGGGCGGCGCTCGCGCCGGTGAACGAGTAGATCGTCTGGTTGGGGTCGCCGACGACGCAGATGTCGTCGCGGTCGCCGAGCCAGGTGTCGAGCAGCATCTTCTGCAGCGGGTTGACGTCCTGGAACTCGTCGACGACGAAGTACCGGTACTGGTCGCGGACCTGGTTGGCGACCTCCCGGTGCTCGGTCAGCACGGCGGCGGTCAGCTCGAGCATCCCCTCGAAGTCGAGCAGGTTGCGCTGCCGCCGCAGCTCCTCGTACATCGCGTACGTCCGGGCCACGTCGGCGATCTCGACGGACGGCCGCCGCGCCGCCCGCGCGGCCGCCGCCGCGTAGTCCTCGGGGCGGTGCTGCGTGACCTTCGCCCACTCGATCTCGCCCGCGACGTCCCGCAGCTCGCCGCCGCCCAGCGACACGCCGATCTCGCGCGCCGCGTCCGCGACCACCCGGATCTTGGACTCCAGGATCTTCGGCGGCTCGCCCCCGACCACGCGCGGCCAGAAGTAGGTGAGCTGCCGCAGCGCCGCCGCGTGGAACGTGCGGGCCTGCACGCCGGGCGCGCCGAGCGCCCGCAGCCGCCCCCGCAGCTCCCCCGCGGCGCGGGTGGTGAACGTCACGGCCAGCACCCGCTGCGGGGCGACCACGCCGGACCGCACCGCGTACGCGATGCGGTGCGTGATCGCCCGCGTCTTGCCCGTCCCGGCCCCCGCCAGGACGCACACCGGCCCCCGTACCGCCTCCGCGACGGCCCGCTGCTCGGGATCGAGTCCCTCCAGCACCGACTCCAACGACATCCCCCCATGTTCGCAGCAGTCACCGACCGGGTCGGCCCGTCCCGCGCATTGTGGACGGCCGATGTCCGCACGGAATGAGAATCGGGCATCTAGTGTTCTTCCGTACGCGCGATCTCGCGCGACCGTAGGAACGACGAGGGAGGACGACGCACCGATGGCGACGCCCACCGCCGACCGGGCCGAGGTGCCCGCCGGGCAGCTCACCATGTACACGACGACCTGGTGCGGCTTCTGCCGGCGCCTCAAGAGCCAGCTCGCCCGGGACGGGATCGAGATGGTCGAGATCGACATCGAGCGCGACCCGAAGGCCGCCGAGTTCGTGATGAGCGTGAACGGCGGGAACCAGACGGTTCCGACGGTCACGATCTCGGGCTCCGACATCGTCCTCACCAACCCGAGCGCGAAGGAAGTCAAGCGCCACCTGGCAGAACTCGCCGCCGGGGCCTGATCCCACCGCGTTGCGAAGGCCCGCCGACCGCCGGAACCCGAGCCCGGTCGGCGGGCCTTCGGCGTCCGCGCGGACCTGGGGTCAGAACGGGGGCATGTTGGGGAGTTCGCCGCCGTACCAGCGCATGATGAGCTGGGCGGCGATGGACAGCGGCCCCGGGGCGACGATGTCGCCCGCGTCGAGCGCGGCGCGCAGGTCGTCGCGGGTGTACCAGGCGGCGTCCACGATCTCCTCCTGGTCGGGGCGCAGCGCGGTCTCGTCGGTCGCGGCGGTGAAGCCGAGCATGAGGCTCTGCGGCATCGGCCACGGCTGGCTGCCCAGGTACCGGACGTCCCGGACGTGCAGGCCGACCTCCTCGTGGACCTCGCGGGCGACGGCCTGTTCGAGGGACTCGCCGGGTTCGACGAACCCGGCGAGGATCGAGCGGCGGTCGGCGGGCCACTGGGGCCCGCGGGCGAGCAGGACGCGGTCGTCCGGATCGGTGACGAGCATGATCACGGCCGGGTCGACGCGGGGGAACTGCTGGGCGCCGTCGCGGGGGCAGACGCGGACGTGCCCGCCCTGCGCCACGCGCGTCCCGGCGCCGCAGCGGGGGCAGAACCGGTGGGTGGCGTGCCAGTGCTGGAGCGCGACGGCGTGGGTGAGCAGCCCGGAGTCGCGGTCGCCGAGGACGGCGCCGACGCGGCGCAGGCCGGCCCGGTCGGCGCCCTCGACGGCGACGTCTCCCGCGACCGCGAAGTAGGCGGTGCCGTCGGCGTCGACGCCGAGGAAGAGGCGGTCGCCGTCGGGGGCCTGGGCGGGCGGGACGAAGACGAGCGCGGGCGCGGGCTCGTGGACGACCGGGGCGCGGCCCTCGTGCACCGCCAGGACGCGGGTGCGCGGGTCGTCCCAGGCCGCGGCGAGCCAGGCGTCGTCGCGGCGCCGCTCGGCGGCCCGGTCCAGGGTGCCGCGCGCGAGCGCCAGCCATTCGAGCGGGCCGTCGGTCACCGTCATGTGTCTCCCCCTGTTCGTGTCGCCGCGGGCCGTGCCGGCGGCGGCGCGGTCGGCGCCGCCGCCGGTGGTGTCAGCGCAGTGCGGCGGCGAGTTCTTCCCACAGGTGCGCGGCGGTCTCGGCGCCCTTGAGCAGCAGCGGGATCTCGGCCTTCTCGTTCGGTGCGTGGATGCGGTCGTCGTCCAGCCCGACCGCGACGAAGATGAGCGGCGCGTCGAGGACGTCGGCGAGGTCGGCCTCGGGGCCGCTGCCGCCCTCGCGGGTGAACAGCACCTCGCGGCCGAAGGCGCGCTCCATGGCGCGGCGGGCGGCGAGCACGCCGGGCGAGTCGATCGGCGAGAAGCAGGGCCGGACGCCGCCGCCGGGGATCCGCACCTCGGCCTCGACGCCGGGCGGGGTGCGCTCGGCGACCCAGGCGCGGAACGACTCCTGCACCTTGCCGGGGTCCTGGCCGGCGACGAGCCGGAAGGAGATCTTGGCGTGGGCCTCGCGGGGGACGATCGTCTTGCCGCCGGCGCCGGTGTGCCCGCCCCACATGCCGTTGATCTCGGCGGTGGGGCGCGCCCAGACGCGTTCGAGGGTCGTGTAGCCCTTCTCGCCGTGCGGGGCGCGGCTGTTCCCGGCGGTGCGGAGCCACTCGGCCTCGTCGAACGGGAGTTTCGCGAACAGGGCGCGCTCGTCGGCGGTCAGCGGGACGACGTCGTCGTAGAAGCCGGGGAGGGTGACGCGCTCGTCGGCGTCGTGCAGGCCGGCGAGGAGCGCCGCCATCGCGTGCAGCGGGTTCGGGACGGCGCCGCCGAACGAGCCGGAGTGCAGGTCGGTGGCGGGGCCGCGGAGGGTGACCTCGGCCTCGGTGAGGCCGCGCATGCCGGTGCACATGGACGGGACGTCGGCGGCCCACATCGTGGTGTCGCTGATGACGACCGCGTCGCAGGCGAGGCGGTCGCGGTGCGCGCGCAGCAGGTCGGCGAAGTGCAGGGAGCCGGACTCCTCCTCGCCCTCGACGAGGAGCTTCACGGTGACGGGCGGGGCCTGCGCGCCGGTCGCGGCGAGCAGGGCGCGGAGCCCGAGGGTGTGGAAGAAGACCTGGCCCTTGTCGTCGGACGCGCCGCGGCCGATGAGGCGGTCGCCGTCCTCGACGGGGGCGAACGGGTCGGTGTCCCATGCGTCGAGGGGTTCGACGGGCTGGACGTCGTGGTGCCCGTAGACGACGACGGACGGGGCGTCCGGGTCGGCGGCGGGCCATTCGGCGAACACGGCGGGCAGTCCGGGCGTGTCCCAGATCTCGACGGTGGGCCAGCCCTGGTCGCGCAGGTGGTCGGCGAGCCAGGCGGCGGACCGGCGGACGTCGCCGGCGTGGGCGGGGTCGCCGGAGACGGACGGGATCGCCAGCCATTCCTTGAGGTCGGCGACGAACCGGTCGCGCTCGCCGCGGATGTATCCGACAACGTCGATGTTCTCGACTGCGTCGTTCACGTGCCATGCCCCTTTGCATGTCGTCGTACTGTCGTGCACAGTACGGGATCGCCGCACTCGCCCACGGGAGGGCCTCTTGATCCTCATCGATCCGCCGCTGTGGCCGGCGCGCGGCCGGGTGTGGTCGCACATGGTCAGCGACGTGTCGTACGCGGAGTTGCACGCGTTCGCCGAGGAACTCGGGATGCCGCCGCGCGCGTTCGACCGCGACCACTACGACGTCCCGTCCGAGTTGTACCAGGCGGCGGTCGTGCAGGGGGCGGTACCGGTGGGCTGCCAGGAGTTGCTGTCGCGTCTGACGCGTGCGGGGCTGCGCCGCCGCAAGGTCGTGCGAGAGTCGCTGCGTGCGCGCTCGGCCGTGGCCGATGCGTCAGGTGTTCAGTAGGGCCAGTTCCGTCTGGATGTTGTGCCGTGCGGTCTCCTCGAAGCGCGCGCGGGCCGGCGGCGTGTTGAACAGGGACGGCAGCGCGAGCAGGGACTCGAGCACCTGCGCGCGTCCGGCCCGGTAGAGCTCCTCGGGGACGAACGCGTACTCCTCGCGGACGGCGGCGGCGTAGGCGGCGTACGCGTCGGGTGCGGCGCCGAGGATCGCGAGGTCGGCGTCGCACAGCACCCGGCCGTCGCGGTCGCCGGGGTCGGGCGCGTGCGCGGCGGTCAGCTCGACGAGCCGGACGACCCGGGCGACGTCGCCCGGGGGCAGGTCGGTGTCGGTGAGCATGCGGTCGGCGAGGCGGGCGCTGCGCTCCTCGTTGTCGGCGCGCTCGGGGTCGTAGACGGCGTCGTGGAACCAGGCGGCGAGCCGCACGACGTCGGGGGACGCGGCGTGGTCGGCGAGCTCGTCCACGAGGTCGAGGACGGCGGCGAGGTGCTCGCGGGTGTGGTAGCGGCGGTGCGGTTCGCCGTAGCGGGCGTCGAGCTCGGCGCCGATGTGCCGGGTGTGCGGCCCGGCCAGCGCGACCCACCGCTCGATGAGGTCCATGGGCCCATCTTGGCGGATCCGGTGACGGCGGGAGACACGCGGTGCCATCGTTCTTGCCCGCGGGGTGCCGTGCCGCCACTATGGTGGGCGATCTGGAGTTAGGCAAGGCTTACCTCATTGGAAAGGCCCCCTCGTGGCCGCCTCCCTCTTCCTGGCCGCCGGCAAGGCGACCGACTCGGTGACGCACGGGTTCCTGCCCGCCGCCGGACGCCTGGGGCTGGACGTGGTCCTGCTCACCGACCGTCCCGCCGAGCACGCGGACGCCCCGGCGCCGGTCCGCGCGGTCGTCGAATGCGACGTCTCCGACTTCCGGGACGTCATCGACCGGATCGACCGGACCGCCGCGCCCGGGACGCCCGCCGGGGTGTTCTCCAACAGCGACTTCCTCCAGGCTCCGGCCGCCCTGGCCGCCGCGTACTTCGGGCTGCCCGGCAAGGACTGGCGGGCGGCCGCGCGGGCGAAGAACAAGGCGCTGGCCCGCCGCCACCTCGCGCACCTCGACCCCGTCTTCTCCGCGGACGCCCGCGCGGTCCCGGCGGACGCGCCGTACCCGCTGGTCGTCAAGCCGCGCGAGGGCGTCGCCAGCGAGGACGTCCTGCTGGTGCGGGACGCGGCCGAGCTGCGGGCCCGCGTCGCGGAGATCGGCGCGCGGCGCGCGGACCCGCTCGTCGCCGAGGAGTACCTGCCCGGGACGCTGCACACCCTGGAGACCCTCGGGGACGGGCACGAGGTGCGGGTGCTCGGGTCGTTCCGCACGGACGTGTCCCCGCCGCCGCACTTCGTGGAGGAACGCCTCGAATGGGCGCCTCCTCCCCCGGAGACGCCGCAGGTCCTCGCCCAGCTGGAGGCGCTCGGCGCGGGGTTCGGCGCGTGCCACACCGAGTTCGTCGTCCACGCGGGCCGCGCCCGGATCATCGAGGTGAACTACCGGCTGATCGGCGACCACTGCGACTTCCTGCTCGCCGACCTGCTGGGCGTCCCGCTGCACGAGCAGATCCTCCGGGCGCACCTCGGGGAGCGCCTGGCCCCGGCCGTCCCGCGCCCGCGCGGGCACGCCGTCGCCGAGCCGGTCATCGCCGACCGCCCCGGCCGGCTGGCAGCCGCGCCCGGCCCCGTCGAGCTGGACGACGGCGGCGTGCGGCTCGCGTACCGGCCGCAGCGCGCCGTCGGCGACGAGGTCGCCCTCACCCGGACGAACCGGGACTACCTGGGCACCGTGCGCGCGATCGGGCCGGACCCGGACGGCGTCCGGGCGGCCCTCGCCCGCTTCCGCGCCGCCCACGAGTGGACGATCGCGTGACCGGGGGCGACGCCGCGTCCCCGGGCTCCCCCGCCGCCGGTCCCGGCCCCACCCGCGCCGCCGTCCCCGCCGACCTGGAGGGGCCGCTCGCGGCGCGCGTCCTGGACGCCCTGCTGCGGGAGGACTACGCGGGCCTGCGGGGGCTCGTCCGGGAGCGGACCCTGCGGTTGCCGAGCCGTCCCGTACGGCTCGTGGAGGCGCGCCCCGCGTTCCTGTCGGAAGTCCGGGTGGACCCGGCGCAGGGGCTCACCCTGGACGACGTCTTCCGCGCCGTCCGGGTCCTCGCCCACCCCACGGACGACGTCGCCGCGTTCGAGCGCGAATGCCGGGACGCGCTGGCCGTCGCCGAACTGCACCTGGCCGCGCGCCCCGCCGTGCACCGGCGGCTCGCCCGCGTCCCGGACGCGCTCCGCACCGGGCCGGGCACGTTCTACGAGACCCTCGCCGCGTACGGCGGGCACCCGGTGCACCCGACGGGCCTCGGCCGGGCGGGCCTCGGCCCGGCCGACCTGAGCCGGTACGCGCCCGAGTTCGGTCCCGCGTTCCCGCTGCGGTGGGCGTCCGTCCGGGACGCGGTCCTCGCGGGCGACCCGCCGCCGTGGTGGCCCGCGCCGTCCGACGTCGGGCTGCCGCCCGGCGGGGCGCTGTTCCCCGTGCACCCGCTCGCCGCGCCGCACGTCCGCGAGCAGCCCGGCGCCGTCCTCGCACCGGACCCGTACCTGCGGGTCGCGCCGACGCTGTCGATGCGGACGGTCGCCGCGGCGCCGCTCGAGCACGTGAAGGTGCCGCTGCCGACGAGCACGCTCGGGCTGCGGAACCGCCGCACGATCGTGCCCGGCACGCTGCCGGACGGCGCGCTCGTCGAGCGGATCCTGCGGCGCGTCCTCGACCGCGAACCGTCCCTGCCCGTCCTGCTGGCGGACGAGCAGACGTACGGGCACGCGCAGAACCCGCTGCTGGGCTACCTCGTAAGGCGCTTCCCACCCGAGACGGCGCGCGCGCACGTCGTCCCAGTCGCGGCGTTACTGGCCGAGGCACCCGAACACGGTCACGTCATCGAACGCTGGGACGTCGAGTCCCTCTTCGCCTCCTACCTCGACGCACTGTTCTCCTGGAACGTCACCCTGTTCCGCTACGGCATCGCCCTCGAAGCGCACCAGCAGAACGTGTCGCTCGTCCTCGGCGACGGCCCGCTCCGCCTCCTGCTCAAGGACAACGACGGCGCGCTCATCGACCCGGTCCGGCTCCGCGAACGGCTCCCGCCCGTCCCGGACGCCGACCCGCGCGACCTCATCGACCGCCGCATGACGACCCGCGACCCGGACGCCCTCGCCCGCGTCTTCGTCACGATCACCCTGCACCTGTGCGCGGCGGCGCCCGCCGTCGGCCTCGCCGAGCGCGGCCTGCTCCCCTGGCGGACGGGCCGCGCGCTCGTCCGCGACCGGCTCGCCGCCGCGCTCGGACCGGGCGACGCGTTCCTGCGCTCGCGCACCCTCGACGCCGCCGCGCTGCCGGGCAAGGCCATGGTCACCGCCGGAACCCTCGTCGCCAAGGCCAGGACCGGCTCCGCCGACATCAACAAGCACTACGGCCCGGCCGGGCCCAACTACCTACGGGACACCACGTGCTGCTGACCGACCCCGCCCTCTCGGCCGACGACGCCACCGCGACGGCACTGCTGAACTGCCTGATCCGGGAGGTGTGCGCGCCCGAGCAGCAGGTCCGCGCGGACGGCCGGCGCCTCGTCGTCCGGCTGCCGCGGGCGGGCGTCGTCCTGCGCGCCCGCCTGGCCCGGCCGCCCGCCGGCCCCACCTACCGGCTCGAACCGCCCTACGAGGAGCGGCGCGGCGACGCCTGGACGCCCGCGCCGTGGCACCGGCTCGCCGACCTCGTCGCCGGCGAACTCGAACTCGCGACCGGGCGCGCGAACCCCGAGTTCCTCGCCCAGGTGGACGACAGCCGCACCGCCCTCGCCGCGATCATCGAGGCGCGCGGGGACGTCTCCCCGCGGGACGACCCGTACATCGCGTCCGAGCAGTCCCTCGTCGCCGGGCACCGCTTCCACCCGTCCCCCAAGGCGCGGCAGGGCGCACCGGGCGACTGGCTCAAGTACGCGCCGGAGGCCCGCGCGCGCTTCCGGCCGCACTGGCTCGCCGTCCCCGAGGAACTCGTCGCCGAAGAGGGCGACCCGGACGCGTTCGCGACCCTGGAGAAGCACGGCCCGCCCCCGGGCCCCGGCCGCCGCCTCGTCCCCGCGCACCCGTGGCAGCTCACCCTGCTCTCCGACCGCCTGCACCGCGCCTTCCAGACCGGGCTGCTCACCGACCTGGGTCCGTCCGACGCCGAAGCCGTGCCGACCTCGTCCGTCCGGACCGTTTACCTTCCGGACGCCGACGTCTTCTGCAAGTTCAGCCTCGACGTGCGCATCACCAACTGCGTGCGCAAGAACGCCTGGTACGAACTGTCGGGCGCAATCGCACTGAACGACCTCCTGGCCCCGGTGTTCGCGGCCACGGACATGACGTTCCTGGCCGAACCCGCCTACCGCACCGTCACGCTCGCGGACCGCCGCCTGTACGAGGGCTTGGGCGTGATCCTGCGGCAGGGCGTCAAGCACCTGCCCGGTACACCGCTCCTCGCCGGCGCCCTGGCCGACCCCTACGGCACCCTCCTGCGCTCCTTCCCCGCCCTGTCGACCCCCGAAGGCGCACTCGCCTGGTGGGACGCCTACGTCGCCCACGTCGCGCCGCCCGTCCTGCGCGCGTTTCTGGAGCACGGGGTCGTCCTGGAGCCGCACCTGCAGAACGTCCTGGTCTGCGTCGACACCGACGGGACGCCGGTCCGCGCCGCGTTCCGCGACCTCGAAGGCACCAAGCTCGTCCAGGGCCGCCGGGACCTCTCCCACCTCCCGCCCCGCGTCGCCGAGAGCCTCACCTACGCGCCCGACCGGGGCTGGAACCGCGTCGTCTACTGCCTGCTGATCAACCACCTCACCGAGATCGCCGCCGCCGTCGCCGACCTGCACCCCGACCTCGGCCTGTGGGCCGCCGCCCGCCGCCACTTCGCCGCCCACGGCCACCACCCGCAGGTCCGCGCGCTCCTCGCCGGGGTGCCGCTGCCCGCGAAGGCGAACCTGCGGACCCGCTGGTCCCGCGCCGCCGACCGCGGCGCCGCCTACGTCCCCGCCCCCAACCCCTTGGCGCGACCGCTGTGAACCTCGACGACGTCCCCGAACGGCTCCCCGCGTACGTGTACGACCTGCGCGGCCTGAACGACCACGTCGCGTCCGTCCGCGCGGCCCTCGGCCCCACCGAGCTCTACTACGCCGCGAAGGCCAACCCGGACCCGGAGATCCTCCGCACGGTCGCCCCCCACGTGGACGGCGTCGAAGTCTCCTCGGGCGGCGAACTGGCGCACGTCCGGGAGACGCTCCCGGACACCCCCTTGGCGTTCGGCGGCCCCGGCAAGACCGACGACGAACTGGCGCTGGCCCGCGACCTCGGCGTCGAACGCGTCCACGTCGAAAGCCCCCGCGAACTCGACCGCCTCGCCGCCCTCGGCCCCGCGGACGTCCTCCTCCGCGCGAACCTCCCGATCCCCACGGGGGACGCCGCCCTGCGCATGAGCGGCCCGTTCGGCATGGACGAGGCCGCGCTCGCCGAGTGCGCCCGCCGCATCCGCGCGACGGACCTCACCCTCCGCGGCGTCCACGCGCACCTCGCCTCCGGCCTCGACGCCCCCGCGATGCTCGACCTCGCGTCCCGCATCACCGCCTGGGCCCTGCCGTTCCTCGCCGACCACGGCGCGACCGACCCGGAGATCAACATCGGCGGCGGCATGGCCGTCGACTACACCGCCCCCGACGCCCGCTTCGACTGGGACACCTACGGCGCGGGCCTGCCCGCGCACGTCCGCCTGCGCGTCGAACCCGGCCGCGCCCTCACCGCGTACCACGGCTGGTACGTCACGGACGTCCTCGACGTGAAGACGACCCGCGGCGAGACCTACGCGATCCTGCGCGGCGGCACCCACCACCTGCGGACCCCCGTCACCAAGGGCCACGACCAGCCCTTCGACGTCCTGACCTCGACCGCCGCCCCGACCACCCGCGCCACCCTCGTCGGCCAGCTCTGCACCCCGAAGGACGTCTTCGCGAGCGACGCCCCCGTCCCGCCCCTGTCACCCGGCGACGTCATCGCCTTCGCCATGGCCGGCGCCTACGCCTGGAACATCTCCCACCACGACTTCCTGATGCACCCGAAACCCACCTTCCACTACCTCCCCTGACCGGCCG
>NZ_QHJN01000111.1:0-26489 GCF_003947565.1 Actinomadura sp. WAC 06369
CCTCACCACCCCACCCCGCTGACCCGCACGCTCCGCGCGGAACGGCAGCGACCGCGACCGCCAGCCCCGCACCACAAGCCCACACACACTGCACAGCGGACGACCGGGGCCGCCAGCCACGGTCGAGAGGCGGCTGAGACGAGCGGCGCGGCCAGTACCAACAGCCGAGGCCGAGTCGCGCACCACAAGAGCCCACGCGATACGCAGCGGACGGCCAGGGCCGCCAGTCGCGGTCGAGGGTGTTGCGGCGGGCGGCCCGGCCGGCGCCGACCGCCGAGGGCGCCAGTCGCGCACCACAAGAGCACACACGCTGCACAGCGGACGCCCCCGAGCCGTCAGCCACGGTCGGGGGACGGCTGAGGCGAGCCGCCCGGCCCATACCAACGGCCGGGGCCGCCAGGCGCGGTCGAGGGTGTTGCGGCGAGCGGCCGGCCGGGGGCGTCAGTTGTGGTGGAGGGTGTTGAGGCGGGCGGCTTGGCGGGTCAGGTGGTCGCGTTCGGCCAGGTTGGGCGCCTTGCGGGCCGCCTCGGCGTACAGGCGGGCGGCCGTCGCCGGGTCGCCGTCGCGCTCGTGGAGGTACGCCGCCACGGCGGTGTGGCGGGGCAGGGAGTCGTCCAGCGCGGCGAGCGCCGCCAGCCCGGCGCGGGGGCCGTCGGCCTCGCCGACCGCCACCGCGCGGTTGAGCCGGACGACCGGGCTGCCGGTCAGCCGCACCAGTTCGTCGTACCACTCGACGATCTGCACCCAGTCGGTCTCCTCCGCGGTGAGCGCGTCGGCGTGGAGCGCCGCGATCGCGGCCTGGGCCTGGAACTCGCCGAGCCGGTCGCGGGCCAGGGCGGCCTGCAGGATATCGATGCCCTCGGCGATGGCGGCCGTGTCCCAGCGGCGGCGGTCCTGCTCGGCGAGCGGCACCAGCCCGCCGTCGGGCGCGGTCCGGGCGGCGCGGCGGGCGTGGTGGAGCAGCATCAGCGCGAGCAGCCCCGCCACCTCCGGATGGTCGATGGCGGCGGCGAGCTGCCGGGTCAGCCGGATGGCCTCGGCGGCCAGGTCGACGTCGCCGGAGTACCCCTCGTTGAAGACCAGGTAGAGGACGCGCAGCACGGTGGCGACGTCGCCGGGCCGGTCGAACCGGACGTCGGAGACGGTCCGCTTCGCCCGGCTGATGCGCTGCGCCATGGTCGCCTCGGGCACCAGGTACGCCCGGGCGATCTGGCGGGTGGTCAGCCCGCCGACGGCGCGCAGCGTGAGCGCGACCGCCGATGCGGGCGTCAGCGACGGGTGGGCGCACAGGAAGTAGAGCCGCAGCGTGTCGTCCACCTCGGACGCGGACCCCGGCGCCGGCTCCTCCTCGAGGAGGTCCTCGCGGCGGCGGCGGGCGGCGTCCGCCCGCGCCGCGTCGAGGAACCGGCGCCAGGCCACGGTGACCAGCCAGCCCTTCGGGTCGCGCGGCGGGTCGTCCGGCCAGACGCGCAGCGCCTCGACCAGCGCGTCCTGCACGGCGTCCTCGGCCGCCGCGAAGTCGGCTCCGCGGCGGACGAGGATCCCGAGGACGTTCGGCGTGAGGCCGCGGAGGAGGACCTCGTCGACCGGAGCGTTCATTCCGTGATCGTGGGCGCCTCGCCCAGGAACGGGCGCACCTCGAGCCACTCGTGGATCGGCTTCCCGCCCGCCCCGGGCGCCGCCGACAGCTCCCCGGCCAGCTCGACGGCGCGCTCGTACCCGTCGACGTCGATCACCATCCAGCCGGCGATGAGGTCCTTCGTCTCGGCGAACGGGCCGTCGGTGACCGGCGGGCGCCCCTCGCCGTCGTAGCGGACCCACGTCCCCTCGGGCGCGAGCGCCTGGCTGTCGACGTACTCGCCGGTCTCCTCGAGCCGGGCCGCGAAGTCGTTCATGTACTGCACGTGCGCCGAGATCTCCTCCGGCGTCCACCGGTCCATCGGCGCGTCGTTCACCGCGGCCGGGGCGCCTCGGTAGTGCTTCAGCAGCAGGTACTTGGCCATCGCTTCTCCTCGATGCTCGTACGACCCATCTTGGTCGCGCTCACCCCTGGGACGAAGCCGTCCCCTCGTTCTCGACATCACCACCGAAAATTTTTTGGTCGCCGAGTGGGGCGGGTCAGCATTGGACGTGGAGGGCCTCCAGGCCGCGTAGGACGAAGCCGGGCTTCCACTTCGGGTCGACGGTCGGGCGGAGTGTAGGGGCGGCTCTCAGGAGGGCGCCGAAGGACTCGGCGAGCTCGATGCGGCCGAGCGGTGCGCCGAGGCAGTAGTGGATGCCGAGGCCGAAGGTGATGTGCGGGTTCGGGTCGCGGCCCAGGTCGAGGCGGTCCGGGTCGGCGAAGACGGCGGGGTCGCGGTTGGCGGACGCGAACAGCAGGGCGACCTCGGCGCCGCGCGGGATGTCGACCCCGGCGACGGTGATGTCTTCGAGGACCCAGCGTTCGAACATCGGGGCCGGGGTGTCGTAGCGCAGGAGTTCCTCGACGGCGGTGGGCACGAGGGACGGGTCGGCGCGGAGCCGGTCGAGTTCGCCGGGGTTGCGGAACAGCGACCACCAGCCGTTGCCGGTGGCGTTCACCGTGGCCTCGTGCCCGGCGTTGAGGAGCAGGACGCAGGTGCCGATCAGTTCGTCCTCGGTGAGCCGGTCGCCGTCGTCGACGACCTGGGCGAGCGCGCTGATCAGGTCGTCGCGGGGTTCGTCCCGGCGGGAGCGGGCCAGGCCCCGCAGGTAGTCGGAGAACTCGACGGCGGCGCGGACGGCCGTCCGCTGGGTCTCCTCGGACGGGTTGAGCTCGTACATGCCGCAGATGTCGGCCGACCAGGGGCGCAGGAGCGGCCGGTCCTCCGGCGGGACGCCCAGCATCTCGGCGATCACGTTCACCGGGAGCGGCTCGGCGACCTCGGCGAGCAGGTCGCCGCCGCCCTTGGCCGCGAGGGTGCCCGCCAGCTCCTCGGCGAGTCTCCGGATGGTGGGCCGCAGCCCCTCCACCATGCGTGCGGTGAACGCCTTGGAGACCAGCCGCCGCAGGCGGGTGTGGGTCGGTGGCTCGACGTCGAGCATGCCGGCGCGGACGAGGTCCCAGAAGGGTTTGAGGAACTCCGCCTCCGCCGGCCGGCCGAACTCCTCGTGCGTGGCCGTGTGCAGGTACGAGCGGCCGAGCCTGCGGTCGCGCAGGAGCGCGTCGACGTCCTCGTACCGGCTGATCACCCATTGGTCGGTCGGCTCGTGGAAGAACACCGGACGTTCGTCCCGGAGCCGCTCGAACACCGGATAAGGGTCGGCCACGAACTCGGGCGACCACGGGTCATAGGACATCATCCCCGAACGATATTTCGCGTTGGTGCGCGTCTGTCCAGGCTGTTTCATGGGACGCCTCCGTCTCGGGCGGTCGGGACCGGTCCGCCCATCCCCCACGCTGGGCGGACCGGCCACTTCATGCTCGGTCAGGGCCGGGAGGGGGTGAAAGAAAACCGCGGCCTGTGGATAACTTCGTCAGCCGTGCCGGCGGGCGAGCACCTCGCCGATGACGCGGGCGCCCTCGGGGAAGGCGCCGGGGTTCGGGCCCGCGTAGCCGAGCCGCAGGTAGGGGCCGGTCGGTTCGGCGGGGAACCACTCGTCGCCGGCCGCGACGACGACGCCCGCGGCCTCGCAGTCCCGGACGAGCCCGGGCAGGTCGGTGGCGTCCGGCAGCCGCACCCACAGGTTCAGCCCGCCCTGCGGCACGTCGAGGCGGGCGGACGGGACGTGCTCGCGGATCGCGCCGGCCAGCAGGTCGCGGCGGGCGGCGAGCTGGCGGCGGACGCCCCGCAGGTGCGTGCGCCACGCCGGCTGGGTGACGACGTCGAGCGCGACGGCCTGCAGCACGCCGCTGACGTACATCGACTCGGCCTGCGCGTCGGCGAGGATGCGCTCGCGGGCGGGGCCGCGCGCGACGACCCCGGCGACGCGCACCGCGGGCGAGACGCTCTTGGTCAGCGACCGCAGGTACACGACGTGCCCGGCGTCGTCGCGGGCCGCGACCGGGGACGCGTCCGCGGCGATGCCGAAGTCGTGCGCCCAGTCGTCCTCGATGAGGAACGCGCCGTGCCGCCGGACGAGGTCGAGGACGCGGTCGGCGACGTCCGGGGACCAGCGGGCGCCGGTCGGGTTGGCGAAGGTCGGCTGGGCGTAGAACGCGCGGGCCCCGGTGTGTTCGAAGGCGCGCGCCAGTTCGTCCGGGTCGGGTCCGTCGATCCCGCTGGGGACGGGCACGATCCGGACGCCGACCTGCGCGGCGGCGAGGATCGCGCCCCAGTACGTCGGGGACTCCGCGAGGAGCGGGCGGCCCGCGCCGACCAGGGCGCGGAAGGCGCCGCCGAGCCCGCTCTGGCTGCCGGGGACGACGATGACGTCGCTCGGCGCGGGGGGTGCGGCCCACGCGGGGGCGGCGGCGCCCAGCTCGGCCGCGAACCACGCCTGGAGGTCGGGCAGCCCGGCGGACGGGGGACGGCCGACGGCCGCGTCGCCGCGCGCCGCACGGGCGAACGCCGTCCTGACCAGGCGTTCGGGGAGCAGTTCGCGGTCCGGGTAGCCGGAGTGCAGCGCGATCACGTCGTTGGGGGCCTGCCGCAGTGCCGTGGACGTCCGCGGGATCGGGTTCTGGGGCGACCCGAGCGCGGCGGTCTGCCAGCCGTAGTCGTTGGGGCGTGGCAGGCGGACGGCCCGGACGAACGTGCCCACGCCCGGACGGCTTTCGACCAAGCCTTGGGACGCGAGGGTCCGCAGCGCCTTCTGCACTGTGACGGGACTCGCCCCGTACTGCGCGACCAAGGACCGCGTGGACGGCAGCCGCGCGCCGGGCGCGGCGGCGGCGATCCAGTCCCGGAGCCCGGCCACGATACGCGCACTGCTATCGTCTTTCATGAAGGCTGATAGTAGCGCTACTCTCTCGAAGCCCGTTCCGCTATCCCAGGCGGGACTCTGGTGGGGGCTGCTCGGGGTCGCGGCGTTCTCGCTCACCGTCCCGTTCACCCGGATCGCCGTGCAGGGCGGCGGGATGTCCCCGCTGTTCGCCGGTGCCGGACGCGCGGTCGTCGCCGCGGCCCTCGCCGCGGCCGCCCTGGCGGTCACGAGGCAGCGCCCGCCGCGCGGCGTCCAGTGGGTCCGCGTCGCGGTCGTGGCGGGCGGTGTCGTCGCCGGTTTCCCGCTGCTGACCTCGTTCGCGCTCACCACCGCCCCGGCGAGCCACGGGGCCGTCGTGATCGCGCTGCTGCCCGCGGCGACGGCGGTGACGGCCGTGCTGCGCGCGCACGAGCGCCGGCCGGCCTCGTTCTGGCTCGCGGCGTCCGTCGGCGCGGTCGCCGCCGTCGGGTTCGCGTCGCTGCAGGGCGGCGGGCTCGGCAGGCCGCACGGGTCCGACCTGCTGCTGTTCGGGGCCGTCCTCGCGGCCGCGATCGGCTACGCGGAGGGCGGTCTCCTCGCCCGCGAACTCGGCGCGTGGCAGACCGTGTCGTGGGCGCTGGTGGTGTCCGCGCCGCCGATGCTCCCGGCCGCCGCGGCGTCGCTCGTCCGGCACCCGCCGACCGGCGGCCCGGCCGAGTGGGCCGCGTTCGCCTACCTCGGGGTCGTGAGCATGTTCCTCGGCTTCTTCGCCTGGTACCGCGGGCTCGCGATCGGGCCGATGGCGCGGGTGGGGCAGGTCCAGCTCGTCCAGCCGGTGATGACCATCGGCTGGGCCGCGCTGCTCCTGGGCGAGCCGCTCACCTGGCCGACCGTCCTCGGCGGCGTCGCCGTCGTCGCCTGCGCCGCGAGCGCCGTCCGCACCCGGCGGGGACGGCCGGGCGGCGCCGGAAAAACCAGGTGAGGACCGCTTTCCGCTCTGCGACGATCACGAGACAGGTGATCATCTTCCTGAGGAGCTTCCGTGCCCCGTGCCGTCACCCTGATCCGTTCCGCGTCCCTCTCGGACGTCGCCGAGTACGCCTACGCGGCCACCGCCCCCGCCGACGCCCGCCTGATCTTCCTCGCGGGGTCGTGCCCGCTCGCCGACGACGGCTCCACCGTCGCCGTCGGCGACTACGCGGGGCAGGCGGCGCGCTGCGTCGAGAACCTGCGGACCGCGCTCGCGGACGCCGGCGCCTCGCTCCAGGACGTCATCAGCACGCGGGTCCTCGTCGCGTCCGCCCGCCAGGAGGACCTGGTGGCGTCCTGGCAGGTCGTCCGGGACGCGTTCGGCGACCACGACGTGCCCAGCACCCTGATGGGCGTGACCGTGCTCGGCTACCACGACCAGCTCGTGGAGATCGAGGCCGTCGCGGCGGTCCTCGACTGACGGACCCGCCGCCCGGACGGGCGTCAGCGTGCGGCCCAGTGGGACGGGTCGCCCGCCGCGGCCTTGCGCGCCGCGCGCGCCCTCCGGGCCGTCGAATCGACGATCGCGCGCGCCTCGCCCAGGTCCCGGTCGGCCGCGGCGACCTGGACGGACCCCGGCGGCGCGTCCACATGGACAGTCGCCAACCCCAGAAGCCTCTGGAGCGGGTTCACGGTCAGACGGACGCTCTGCGCGCGCGCGTGCGCGATCACGTCCGTCCGTCGGCAGGGCCAGCCGTGGCGGGTCACGAACACGACGTCGTCGGTGCCCGCGCCGTCCGGACGGTCGATCGCCACCGACTTGCCGGACGCCGGGAGGAGCGGGACGGCGTCCACGTGCGTCCCCGGGAACACCTGCGACACCAGGTGCAGCGCGACGTGGCGCGGGGCGACCGGCAGGAGCGTCGAGGACAGGGCCTGCCGCTCGCCCGCGTACCCCGCGACCGTGATCTCGACCCGCACCCAGCCGAGGCTCCGCCAGATCGCCGGTTCGACGATGCCGACGGCCTGCACGCGGCCGGGAGGAAGCGTCTGCATGCGCGTCTCGAGGAGCCCGTACCGGAGTCGGATCCCGTCCGGGGACAGGGCGACCCGGAAGTTCGCGTACATCACCATGGGGGCGACCACCGCGCGGAGGAGGCCGAGCAGGATCGGCACGGTGACGGCCAGGATGCCGCCTTCCGTGTAGACCACCATGAACACCAGGGTGCCGAGGAAAAGCAGGATCGTCCCTATGACCGGCCAGCGCAGCAGCAGGGACGAGAACAGCGCACCGAAGGGGACGCGCCACACGTGCCGTTCGGGTGCCTCCGGGGTGTGGCCCGGCAGCCCGGCGGCGAGGGCGAGCAGTTCCGCGCGCAACTGCTGCGCGGAGTTCCGCCCCACGTACCGCAGGACGATCTCGCTCTGCTCGCCGCCCGCCAGCTCCACCCGGACCTCCGCGAGCGCGAACACGCGGGTGACGAGCGGGCGAACGATGTCGACGGCCTGGATGCGCGACAGCGGGATGCGACGCTTACGCTTGCGCAGCAGCCCGGTCTCCACGACGAGGTCGTCCCCGTCGACCCGGAAGCGCAGCGCCAACCACGTCCACAAACCCGTGCCGACCGCGATCACGGTGACCGGCACCGACACGATCAGGAACCGCGCGATCACCTCGGGGGTGAGGGAGAGGACGATGCCCTCGTCCGTCTGGGTCAGCAGCAGCGGAAAGCCCAGCAGGACGAAGTAGACGATCAGGAACACGAACGCACGGAGCGGCGCCGTGGCCCAGTGCAGCCTGTGGGTGCCCTCGGAGAACCGCACCGGCGGCCGCATCGGATACCCGTGCGGCGGCCCCGGGTACGGGTGCCCCTGGTACGGGCCGGGCGGACCGTAAGGAGGACGCGGCGGCCCGTAGGGTCCGGGCGGACCCGAAGGCGGTCCGGGCGGACCCGAAGGCGGGCCGGGCGGACCGTACGGGCCCGGCCGTCCCTGCGGGCCGGGCCCACCGGGCGGCGGGCCGTGAGGACCGGGCTGCGGACCGTACGGGCCGGGCGGGGGGCCGTAGGGGCCGTTCACAGGCCCATGCTCCTCTCCTCGCCCTTCTGCGCGAGCCGGTCGCGCAGCAGCGCGGCCTCCGCGGCGGGCAGGCCCGGAACGGTCGCGTCCGTGGCGGCCGCCGCGGTGTGCATCCGGACGGTCGCGATGCCCATCCAGCGCTCCAGCAGCCCCGCCGTGACGTCCACGAACTGCATCCGCCCGTACGGGACGACGATGAGGCGCTTGACGAACACGCCGTGCGTGAGGATGAGGTCGTCGGCGCGCTCGGCGTACCCGAAGGACCGGCGGTCGAGTTCCGCCACGATCCCGATGACGACGACCGACAAAACCACCGCGGCGCCCCACATCGCCGACGCGGCGACGCCTCCGTCACGTCCGAGCATGAAGACGCCCAGCGCCCCCACGGGGACGGCCCAGAGCACGGCCGTCAACGCCCGCTGCCAGGTGTGGCGCTTGGAGATCGGCCACCACTTCTGCCCGCCGCCGGGGGCGAACGCCTCGTCCGGACGGTACCGGGGCTGTGCGGCGACCGGCCCCGCGGCGTTCGGACCGTCTCCCGGCACGGGCCGTCCCGGCGCGCCTTGCACGGGCCCCTGCGGCACGGGCCCCTGCGGCATCGGGCCGGGCGGCGGCGGGTGCGCGGCGGGGTCGTACGGCTGTCCGCCGTGGTTCGGGTTCATCGGACCCTAGTCAACCGGAAACGGGCATCGGCCGCCATGGGAGCATGGCCCGGTGACCCGAGCGGCGGAGACGCGACCATGACCACCGAACGGATCGTCGGTATCGGCGCGGGCTCGAACTCCTTGGGCAAGGAGCTCGCGACCGAGGACATGACCCTGAACATCGGGCCGCAGCACCCGTCCACGCACGGCGTGCTCAGGCTCCGGCTGACCCTGGACGGGGAGCGCATCTCCGCCGCCGAACCCATCGTCGGGTACATGCACCGAGGCGCGGAGAAACTGTTCGAGGTCCGCGACTTCCGCCAGATCCTCGTGCTGGCCAACCGGCACGACTGGCTGTCGGCGTTCTCCAGCGAGCTCGGGGTCGTCATGGCCGTGGAGCGGATGCTGGGCATGGAGGTGCCCGTCCGGGCCGTCTGGGCCAGGACGCTGCTCGCCGAGCTGAACCGGATCCTCAACCACCTCATGTTCCTGGGGTCGTACCCCCTGGAAGTGGGTGCGATGACCCCGATCTTTTACGCGTTCCGTGAGCGTGAGGAACTGCAGCGGGTCATGGAGGAGATCTCCGGCGGCCGCATGCACTACATGTTCAACCGCGTGGGCGGCCTGAAGGACGACCTGCCCGCCGGCTGGACGGGACGTGCGCGCCACGCCGTCTCGGTCGTCCGGGGCCGGATGAGCGACATCGCCGACCTCATCCTGGACAACGAGATCTTCCGCGCGCGCACACGCGGCGTGGGTGTGCTCACCGAGGAGCAGATCCTGCAGTACGGGGTCTCGGGCCCGATCGCCCGCGCGTCCGGAGTGGACTTCGACCTCCGCAGGGACGAACCGTACCTCGCCTACGACGAACTGGACGTCCGCGTGGTGACCCGGTCGGAGGGCGACGCGCTCGCCCGCTTCGAGTGCCTCCTCGACCAGGTGTACGCGTCCCTGGACCTCGCCGACGCCTGCCTCGACCGCCTCGCCGCGCTGCCGAAGGGCCCGATCAACCAGCGCCTGCCGAAGGTCCTGAAGGTCCCGGAGGGCCACACGTACGCGTGGACGGAGAACCCGCTCGGCATCAACGGCTACTACCTGGTGTCGCGCGGCGAGAAGACGCCGTGGCGGCTGAAGCTGCGCTCCGCGTCCTTCAACAACGTCCAGGTGCTCGCGGAACTGCTTCCCGGCAACCTCGTCGCCGACATGATCGCGATCCTGGGCTCCATGTTCTTCGTGGTGGGCGACATCGACAAATGACCCGCACGGACTCCGGGCGCAGAGCGCCCTACGTCCGCGCGTGACGAGCCGCCGCCCCCACCCGAACGCCATGCCCCCACGCACGGGCAGGACGCCGCACGCGGCCCGCGTCCACTCCGCGCAGAGTCGTGCCCCCGCACGCGGGCCGTACGCCGCCCGAGGCTTCCGCGCGGGGTTCAGGCTCGGGAGGCGCCGTTGCGGCGCTCTTCCTCGTCGTCGGGGCCGCCGGGCACGCGGCACGCGTACTCGAGGAAGAAGGCGGCGCCCACCAGGACGGCGGCGGCCAGGAAGGTCGCGCCGCTGGCGAAGAAGTCGTGCCGGGGCGTCGGCTTGTCGAGGGCGTTCACGACGCTGACCGCGAACCCGCCGAACACGCCCGCGATCACCGCGGCGGCGTGCGCGCTGGCCTTGCCGAGGGCCGCGAGCCGCGCGACGGCGAGCGGCTCGACCGGGCGCGTGCCGGGCTTGCGGCGGATGCGGCGCATGACGTTGAAGCCGCTGACCCCCTCGGCGAGGGCCAGCAGCAGCAGCGTCGGCACCGTCGTCCACGGCAGCGGCGGCAGCGCCAGGTAGGCCGTGCGCAGCACCGCCCAGGTGATCACCGCGACGACGACCAGGAGGCCGACGAGGAAGAGCGGGCGCGACGGCTTCATGCAGGCTGCTGCAGGGTCAGGTCCGTCCGGCGGTGCACGGCCGACGGGCCGCCCTCCGCGAGTTTCGCTTCGGCGAGGTCGCCGACGCGGCCGTGCCCGGGCAGCAGCACGTCCGGTTCGATGTCGGCCCAGGGGACGAGGACGAACGCGCGCTCGTGCGCGCGCGGGTGCGGGAGCGTCAGGTCGGGGTCGTCGGAGGAGATGTCACCGAAGACCACGATGTCGATGTCGAGGGTGCGCGGGCCCCACCGGACCTCCCTGACCCGCTGCATGGAGTTCTCGATGTTGAGGACGCGCTCCAGCAGGTTCTCCGGGGGGAGCCGGGTGTCGGCCACGAGGATGACGTTGAGGTAGTCGTCCTGGGGCGGGATCGACTCGCCGGGGGGCGCGTACGGCGCCGTCTCGTAGACCGGGGAGCATGCCACGAAGTCGAGTCCGGGGGCGTCGAACAGCGCGTCGACGGCCTCCTGGAGGTTGTCCAGGCGGTCGCCGAGGTTGCTGCCGAGGGAGAACACGACCCGGTGGTGGACGAGCATGTGCCCGCCGGTGGCGGTGCGGTCGGGCATGCGGTCGTGCGCGGTCATGGGCGACTCCTCTGGATCTTCACGGCCACGTCCGTGAAGGGGTGCGGCACCGGGGCGTTCGGCTTGTGGACGGTGATCTCGACCTCCGAGACCGCCGCGTCTTCCAGACATATCTTCGCCAGCCGCTCGGCCAGCGTTTCGATCAGGTCGACGGGCTCGCCCCCGACCGCGGCGACCAGCCGGTCGGCCAGCGACCCGTAGTCGACGGTGAGCGACAGGTCGTCGTCCGCCGCCGCCGGGCGGGTGTCCAGGCCGAGGACGGCGTCCACGACGAACTCCTGGCCGAGTTCGCGCTCCGCCGGGAGGCAGCCGTGCCTGCCCCTGGCCCGCAGGCCGCGCAGTTCGATGCGGTCGAGACTCATTCTTCCTCTGTATCAGCGACGTTCAGCACGGGCGAACCGTGATGGAGCAGGAGCCGCCATTCTCCTTCGACCCGAACGAACACATTGGTGGCGACAATGCTTCCCCCTGCGAGGAATCCGGCCTCCGTGTCCTCGTCGGCGGTCAGGACGTTCTCCTTGCACGTGACCACCGCGTGGTCGCCGTACACGTCCGTCTCGACGTCGGTCAGCACGAACTGGATGTAGGTGGTGTTGGCCATGATGAGGGCCCACGACCGCAGCACCTCCTCGCGTCCGCGCAGCATGGTCCAGCCGGGGTGGACGCAGGAGACGCCCGCGGCGTGCGCGCCGTCCGCCCAGACGGCCGCCATGCGGTCGTAGTCGCCCGCCTCGAACGCGGCGTAGAACTCGGCGTGCACCTCGCCGACGTCCGCGCGGTTCACCGCTGGGTTCATGGCCGGTCGCTCCCGAGGTCGGTGCCAGGACGGTCGTCGCGGTCGGCGCCCGCGGCCCGCACGGCCGCCGCGACGCGCACGGCGTCGGCGTTCGGACGGACGCGGTGCACGCGCACGCACCAGCCGCCGGCGGCGGCGACGAGCGACGTGATCGCGACCGTGGCGTCGTCGCATTCGCCGAAGGGACGCGGCGTCCCGTCGGCGTCGGTGAGGAGCCTGCCGAGGAAGCTCTTGCGGGACGCCCCGACCAGAACCGGGTAGCCCGTGCCCGTGAACGCGTCCAGATGGGCCAGCAGCGACCAGTTGTGCCCGGCCGTCGGGTTCTTCGCGAAACCGAGGCCCGGATCCAGGATCACCTTGGCGGGGTCCAAGCCTTCCTGCAGGACGACGTCCACGCGCTGCAGCAGCTCGTCGCGCACTTCGCGGACGACGTCCTCGTACACGGCGCGGGTCTGCATGTCGTGGCTGTGCCCGCGCCAGTGCATCACGACGTACGGGACGTCCGCGCGCGCGACGGCGCGGGGCATGTCGGGGTCGGCGAGGCCGCCGCTCACGTCGTTGACGAGCCGGGCGCCCGCCTCGATCGCGGCCTCCGCGACCTCGGCGCGCATGGTGTCCACGCTGACCGGGACGCCCTCGGCGGTGAGCGCCTCGATGACGGGCACGACGCGGCGCAGCTCCTCCTCGCGGGACACGCGCTGCGCGCCCGGACGCGTCGACTCGCCGCCCACGTCGACGATGTCGGCGCCCTCGGCGACCAGGTTCAGCCCGTGGTGGATCGCCTTCTCGCGGTCGAACCAGGCGCCGCCGTCCGAGAAGGAGTCGGGGGTCACGTTGACCACGCCCATGACGAGGCACCGCCCCGGCGCGGGCAGTCCTGGAACATCGGCAGCGGTCATGGCATCAACCCTATGTCGTGGTCTCGGTGTTTCGATCTCGCGCCCCGTCCGCCGTACCGCCCGCCGTCCCGCGCGGCGCGCCCGTCCCGCCCGTCCCGCCGGTGGACGGCCTCCGCGCCCTCCCCGAAAGCGCCGGAACGGGCCTCAGCTCGTCGCTGAGGCCCGTTCCGGCGTCGATGCGGACTCGGTATGGAATCGCGGTCAGGAGCGGCCCAGAATCAGGCTCATCGCCTCGGCGCGCGTCTCGGGGTGATCGCGGAAGTCGCCGCGGACGGCGGACGTCACGGTCCGCGCGCCCGGCTTGCGGACGCCGCGCATCGTCATGCACAGATGCTCGGCCTCGATCACCACGATGGCGCCGCGCGGCTCCAGGACGTTCATGAGCGCGTCCGCGACCTGGCTCGTCAGGCGCTCCTGCACCTGCGGGCGCCGCGCGTACACGTCCACGAGCCGGGCCAGCTTGGACAGACCGGTGATCTGCCCCTTCTGGTTCGGCGTGTAGCCCACGTGGGCCACGCCGTGGAACGGGACGAGGTGGTGCTCGCACACGCTGTACACCCCGATGTCCTTCACCAGGACCATTTCCTCATGGTCGGCGTCGAACACCGTGGTGAGCGCCTCTTCGGGACGCTGCCGCAGGCCGGCGAACTGCTCGGCGTACGCGCGCGCGACCCGCGCGGGGGTGTCGCGGAGCCCGTCGCGGTCGGGGTCCTCCCCGATCGCGAACAGGATCTCGCGGACGGCCTTCTCGATCCTGCCCTGATCGAACCCGGGGGGCGCGTCGGGCAGGGGGGTGTCGTCGAAGGGATCGGTCAACGGGGTCAGCCTTCGCCCTTGAGCGGGTCGGTCGTCTCCGGGCTCGGCACGCTGCTCTGCCCGTTGCCCTGGCCGTTCCCCTTGGTGAGGTCGGTGACCTCCTGGGGGCCCATCAGGGCCAGCTCCTTGGCCGTCAGCACCGGCGGGCGGTCCGACGGGAGGCGCTTGCCGTACCCGGTGTAGGAGTTCTGGTGCGGCCGCTTCTGGATCGGCGCGAAGATCTCGAGGACCTGCTCCTTGGAGAGGGTCTCCTTCTCCATCAGGTTCACGACGAGCTCGTCCAGGACGTCCCGGTACTCGGTGAGGATCTCCCAGGCGGTGTCGTGCGCCGACTCGATGTAGCGGCGGACCTCGTCGTCGATCGCGGACGCGATGTCCTCGGAGTAGTCGCGCTCGTGGCCCATGTCGCGGCCGAGGAACACCTCGCCCTGGCCCGAGCCGAACTTGCGGGCGCCCAGGCGCTCGCTCATCCCGTACTCGGTCACCATGTTGCGCGCGATCGAGCTGGCCTTCTCGATGTCGTTCGCCGCGCCGGTCGTCGGCTCGTGGAACACGAGCTCCTCCGCCGTCCGGCCGCCCAGCAGCATCGCGAGCTGATCGGTCATCTCCGAGCGCGTCGTGAGGAACTTGTCCTCCATCGGCAGGGTCATGGTGTAGCCCAGGGCCCGGCCGCGCGGCAGGATCGTCACCTTGTGCACGGGGTCGGAGTTCGGCAGCGCGTGCGCCACCAGCGCGTGCCCGCCCTCGTGGTAGGCGATGATCTTCTTTTCCTTCTCCGACATCACGCGGGTCTTGCGCTCCGGCCCGGCCATGACGCGGTCGATGGACTCCTCGAGGGTGTCCATGTCGATCAGCTTGCGGTCGAACCGCGCGGTCAGCAGCGCCGCCTCGTTGATCACGTTGGACAGGTCGGCGCCGGTGAACCCGGGCGTGCGCCGCGCGATGACGTCCAGGTCGACGTCCGGGGCGAACGGCTTGCCGCGCCCGTGCACGCGCAGGATGCCCTTGCGGCCCTCCAGGTCGGGGCGGTCCACGGTGACCTGGCGGTCGAAACGGCCGGGACGCAGCAGCGCCGGGTCGAGGATGTCGGGGCGGTTCGTGGCGGCGATCAGGATGACGCCGCCCTTGACGTCGAAGCCGTCCATCTCGACGAGCAGCTGGTTGAGCGTCTGCTCCCGCTCGTCGTGGCCGCCGCCGAGGCCCGCGCCGCGGTGCCGTCCGACGGCGTCGATCTCGTCGATGAAGATGATGGACGGGGCGTTGGTCTTCGCCTGCTCGAACAGGTCGCGGACGCGCGAGGCGCCGACGCCGACGAACATCTCGACGAAGTCCGAACCGGAGATCGAGTAGAAGGGCACGCCCGCCTCGCCGGCCACGGCGCGCGCCAGCAGCGTCTTGCCGGTGCCGGGCGGGCCGTACAGGAGGACGCCCTTGGGGATCTTCGCGCCGATCGACTGGAACTTCGCCGGGTTCTGCAGGAAGTCTTTGATCTCCTCGAGTTCCTCGAGGGCCTCCTCGGCTCCCGCCACGTCGGCGAACGTGGTCTTCGGGGTGTCCTTGGTGATGAGCTTGGCCTTCGACTTGCCGAAGTTCATCACCCGGGAGCCGCCGCCCTGCATCTGGTTCATGATGAACAGGAAGATCAGCACGATGATGACGATCGGCAGGAGGCTGAACAGCAGGCTGACGAACATGCTCTGCTGCGGGACCTCGATGTCGTAGCCGCCGGGGAGGTTGTTCGACCCGGCCTGCTTCTGCAGCTGGTTCTGGAGCTCGAGCCCCTGGCCGCTGACCCAGGAAGCCTGCTGCTGCTCACCGCTCTTGAGCGTGACCTCGATCCGCTGATCCTTGTCGATGATCTTTGCGGACTTCACCTGGCCCTGGGCGATCTCCTGGACCACCTTGGAGGTGTCGACCTTCTCGTACGAGCGGCCGGGGTTGACGCCCCACATGACGAGGGCGACCAAGAGGCCGAACAGCAGGATCCACAGCAGCGGCCCGCGAAAATAGCGCTTCACGTCCATTTATCCGGTTACCCCTTCGGGGCCCGTCCCTCCTGACCAACGTCTGTGTGCGATCCTCGCCCGCCCCGGAGGACGGACGCCACTGCGACCAACGACGGTCCCGCCGTGGCTCCGGACCACCGTGGCGGTCCCCCTTCTACGGCTCCCCGGCCTTGGGGCCCGGGACATCGACGGTACACCGCTGGGAGCAGAAGACGCAGCCAGCGCTGTCTCCTGGCCCTTTCCCTATACCCGTCAACGACCCTTGCAACGATCCGTCACGGCCGCTTGTTCCCTGACGGGCCGTTCCTACCGGTTCTCCCGGTGCTTCCCACCTGCTCGCCGTTCGGGCCGCCGGGCCCCGCCGGGCCCCCTCCCAAGGACGTCAGGACCCGTCGCCGCCGTAGACGTGAGGCGCGAGCGTCCCCACGAACGGCAGGTTCCGGTACTTCTCCGCGAAGTCGAGCCCGTACCCGATGACGAACTCGTTGGGGATGTCGAAGCCGATGTACTTCACGTCCAGCTCCGCCTGGACCGCCTCCGGCTTGCGCAGCAGCGCGCAGATCTCCAGGGACGCGGGCTTGCGCGAGCGCAGGTTGCTGACCAGCCACGACAGCGTCAGCCCCGAGTCGACGATGTCCTCCACGATCAGGACGTGCCGGTCGAGGATGTCGGTGTCGAGGTCCTTCAGGATCCGCACGACGCCGGACGACTTGGTGCCCGACCCGTACGACGAGACGGCCATCCAGTCCATCGACGCCGGGGTGTGCAGCTCCCGCGCCAGGTCCGCCATGATCATGACGGCGCCCTTGAGGACGCCGACGAGGAGCAGGTCGCGGCCCGCGTAGTCGGCGTCGATCTGCCCGGCGAGCTCCCGTACCTTGGCCTGCAGATCGGCCTCCGGGATCAGCACCTTCGCCAGGTCGTCGCCCAGGTCCTTCTCGTCCACAACCCCACCCTCATCGTCGTGATCGCGTCCGCCCGGCGCACGGCCCGCGCCGCGGCGCACCGGGCGTCAGCCGGGTTCAGGCCGGGCCGAACAGCAGCTTCCCATACCGCCTGAAGGCCCTCAGACCCCCGGGCAGGTCCACGTGCCGCTGGCCGCGCCAGGCCGTGACCAGCCGATCCACCGCATCGACATGGACGGCCGCGAGCGTACCGGGTGGACTGCCCGCTTCGACCGCGGACGTCCGGAGTACGCGCGTCCGGACGGCTCTCGGCAGTTCCGCGAGCCCGTCCAGGCGCACTGCGACGGGGTACCCGTCCTCGGGGGCTCGCAAGTCCGCGTAGGCGCGTGCGGCGAGATCGTCCAGGACGTCCGCGTCCTCGCGCAGCATTCGCGCCGTGCGGGCTAGGGCCTCCGTTACCCCGGGGCCGAGTGCCTTCTCCAGGGAAGGCAAAGCGTCGTTGCGCACACGCACGCGCGTGTAGGCAGGGTCGTCGTTGTGGGGGTCGTCCCAGGGTTCAAGTCCCATTGCCAGGCAGGCCCGGCGCGTGGTCACCCGATCGAGGTCGAGGAGGGGGCGCAGGTAGCGCACGCCTGCGCGGCGGGTGAAGGCGGGCGGCATTCCGGAGAGCGAACGCGTGCCGGATCCGCGCGCCAGGCCGAGCAGGACGGTTTCGGCCTGGTCGTTCAAGGTGTGCCCAAGGAGAACCGCGGCGGCGTCCAGACGGCGTGCGGCATCGTCCAGCGCCGCGTACCGGGCGTCGCGGGCGGCGTTCTCCATCCCGCCCTGTGTCCCCACGGTGACGGCGACGGAACCCGCCGGGTCCAGCCCCAAGTCGGCGAGCGTGCGCACCACCGCGTCAGCGCGCGCGCCCGATCCTTCTTGCAACCCGTGGTCGATCGTCACGGCCCCCGCCGGGATGCCGAGCCTCGGGGCTACGAACGCGAGCGCCCCCGCGAGGGCGAGGGAGTCCGCGCCGCCGCTGCACGCGGCGAGCACCAGGCCCGCCGGACGTCCGGCGGCGCCGTCCGCCGCCCCTCCCGGCGGCGGCAGGTCGGCCAGCACGCGCCGCACCGCCAGGCGGACCGCCGCGACGGCCGGATCAGGACCCACTCAAGCCTCGTTCGCCTCCGGCGGGGCGGTGTCGATGGCGCGCGGGCCCACGACGCGGTCCATCCACAGTTCGGGTTCCTTGATCTCCAGGTGCGTGGGCAGGCTCTCCGGAGAATCCCACACCTTGTTGAAGCCGCTCATACCGGCCTCGGAGACGACCCGCCGGACGAACCGCGAGCCCTCCGCGTACTGCTTCATCTTCAGGTCGATGCCGAGGAGCCGCCGGATCGTCTTGTCCATGCGGCCGCCGCCCTCGCGGCGCCCCTGGAAGCGCGACCGGATCTGCTGCACGGACGGGACGACCTCGGGCCCGACGGCGTCCATCACGTAGTCGCCGTGCCCCTCGACGAGCGTCATCACGGCCGTCAGCCGGTCGAGGATCTCGCGCTGCTCCGGGCTCTGGATGGCGTCGATGAGGTTCGAGTCCCCGCCCCGGACGGCGTCCGCGACGGCCTCGGCCGCGTCCTTGATCCGGTCGAGCATGGCGCCCGGGTCGAGATCGGACGCCAGGAGGAACTGGGTCATCTGGCTCTGCACGTACTCGCGCAGCCACGGGACGCCCGTGAACTGCGCGCGGTGCGTCTCCTCGTGCAGGCACACCCACAGGCGGAAGTCGCGCGCGTCCACGCGCAGTTCCTGCTCCACGTGGACGATGTTGGGCGCGACCAGCGTGAGCCGCCCCGTCGGCGCGCGTCCGTCCGGGTCGGGCGGGAGGAACAGCTCGTACTGCCCCAGGACACGGCTCGCCATGTAGGCGAGGATCGCGCCGACCTGCGCTCCGGTGACGCGCGACCCGACCGCGTCCACGACCAGGTTGCCGGCGCCGCCGAGCGGCCCCGGGCCGCGCTTCTCGGTCATCTGCTCCATGAGCGGCTCGAGCACCACCCGGAAGCCGTCCACGTTCGCCCGGATCCAGCCGGGCCGGTCCACGATCGTCGCCGGGTCGGGATCGAGTTCGGAGGCCATGCCGGTGAACTCGCGCACGTGCCCGTGCGCCAGCTTGGACAGTTCGCGCAGTTCGGCGACGACCGCACGGGCCTCCGCGTGGCTGACCTGCGGTCCCGGACGGACGAGCCGGGTCCCCGCCTGGACCGCCACATTCCAGTCGATCATTGAGGCGCTCATGTACTCCACCGTACGTTTCGACGCGGCGCCGCAGCGCCTCTCCACGATCGTTCAACGAACAACCGTTCTGGTTATCTCCCGTGGCGCACTCCCCACACGCTCACGTCCGCGGAGACCGCCCGGACGGACGCACCGGAACGCCGCGAACCGACGCGGGCGGACACGGGCGGACACGGGCCGGCGCGGGGTTCAGCAGCCGCAGCGTGCGACCTCGGCGGCCAGCCGGTCGAGCGTCAGCGGGTTCACGTACCCCTTCCCGTCGCCCAGCATGAACGCGAACGCCAGCAGCCGGCCGTCCGCGTCCCGCACCATTCCCGCGAGCGTGCTGACGCCCGCGAGCGTCCCGGTCTTGGCCCGGACGACCCCGGCGCCCGCGCGGCTGGCCTGCCCGGAGTAGCGGGGCGGGCCGAGCGTGCCCGAGAAGCCGGCCACGGGCATGCCCGTGATCGTGGCGCGCAGGTCCGGGTGCTCCGCGTCGGCGGCCAGCGAGACGATCCGGGCGAGCGCGACCGGCGTGATGCGGTTCGCGGGCGACAGCCCGCTACCGTCGTTGACCACGACGCCCTGCTCGACACCGAGCTCGGTCAAAACCTGCGTCACCGCCTGCGCGGCGCCCTGGAACGACGCAGGAAGGCCCTTATTCATCGCCACCTGCCGTGCGACGGCCTCCGCCACATCGTTGTCGCTCTCCGTCAGCAGGTACTCCACGAGCACCGACATCGGGGGCGACTGCACGGCGCCCAACTGCTCCGCCCCGCCCGTCCCGGTGACCTTGCGCCCGGGCTTGGCGGGAACCCCATGCTTGGTGAGCAGCTGCGCGAACTTCGCCGCGGCCACGCCGGCCGGGTCGGCGACCCTGGTCCGCTTGGTCGGGTCCTGCGGCGCGGCCTTCCCCTTGTCCACGGCCAGGGCGGACACGGGAGCGACCTCGCCGTCGGGTATGTAGTTGGGCTTCCAGGTAGGCGCCGCTCCCGCCCCCTGGTAAGCGGACGCGTCGAAGTCCACCCGTACCTGGCCGATCCCGGCCGTCTTCAACGCCGCCGCGGTCTGCTTCGCGAGGTCGTCCAGTGACGCGAACGGCGGAGAGCCGCCCTCCCGGCCCGCCGGAAGCGCCGTCAGGGTAGGATCCCCGCCTCCGACCAGTACGATGCCGCCTCCGGCGCCCCGCACGACCCGCGTCGTGATCCGGTGCTCCGGGCCGACCGAGGCCAGCGCCGCCACCGACGTCGCCAGCTTCGTCGTCGAGGCGGGCGTGGCCGGCCGGTCGCCGCGGTGCCCGAACAGCGTCCGCCCGGTGGCGACGTCGACGACGACGGCGCTGAGGTCGGCCCCGGCGCCGCCGATCGCCCCGGACAGCCGTCCCGCCAGGACGGACGCGTCCGGCATCGGGCCCGTCCCCGGCTCGGCGGCGGAAACCCCGGCGGGGGACCCGGCCGAGACCCGGACGACGTCCCGCACCGCCACGCTCGGCGGCTGCGGGGACAGATGCCTGGCCGGTGTGAGTTTCACCACTGCGAACGCCGCGGAGACAGCGAAAACGTTAAGGAGGGACAGTGACAACAAGACGAGGGCACGACCCCGTCCGGACACGTCGCCGCCCCTCTCCCACTCAGCACTCACCAACGTGCGACATCCTTATATAAGGGAACACCCACACCGTGGGGGCCGGCCTCGCCCGCACAGACCCCCGAAAGACTATTCACTGCGACGCGCAGGGAGCGGAGGACACCTTGGATTTCGACGTCACCATTGAGATCCCGAAGGGTCAGCGGAACAAGTACGAGATCGACCACGAGACCGGTCGCATCCGCCTCGACCGCATGCTCTTCACCTCGACGCAGTACCCCGCCGACTACGGGTTCATCGACGACACCCTCGGCGAGGACGGCGACCCCTTGGACGCGCTCGTCCTGCTGCAGGAGCCGACCTTCCCGGGCTGCCTCATCCGCTGCCGCGCCGTCGGGATGTTCCGGATGACCGACGAGGCCGGTGGTGACGACAAGGTCCTGTGCGTCCCCGCCACCGACCCGCGCATGGAGCACCTGCGCGACATCCACCACGTCCCCGAGTTCGACCGCCTGGAGATCCAGCACTTCTTCGAGGTCTACAAGGACCTGGAGCCCGGCAAGTCCGTCGAGGGCGCGAGCTGGGTGGGCCGCGTCGAGGCCGAGGTCGAGATCGAGCGCTCCCGCAAGCGCGCGGTGGAGCAGGGCGGGCACTGAGCCCGCCGGGGGCCGGCCGCCCCGCCCGCGGTACCGCTCGTCGCAGGCGATCGAGGACCCTTCCGTACGGGACGCGCCCTACGGGAGGGTCCTCGGCCGTTCAGCCGGACGGACGGGTCGCGCCGATCAGGTCGCTCCGGTGCACGCCCGCCACGCGCACCCGCGCCCCCGTGTACGGCGCCTCCACCATGCGCCCCTCGCCGATGTAGATGCCGACGTGGTGGATGGTGTCCGGGTCGGACGTGTCGTGGGCGAAGAACACGAGGTCGCCGCGGCGCAGCTCGTCCAGAGGGACGTGCGGCCCGGACGTCCACTGCGTGCCCGTCCAGTGGTCGAGCCGTACACCGGCCTTGTCCCACGCATACATCGCGAGACCCGAGCAGTCGAACCCGCGGACGCCCGAACCGTGCTCGATGCCGTAGCTGGGGCCGTCCACGGTGCCGCCGCCCCAGGAGTAGGGCGTCCCGAGCCATCTGAGCGCCGCCCGCGCCACGATGTCGCCGCGTGCGGTAGTGGACGGGACGGCCCCACCCGAGTCGGCTGGCGCGGAGTTCGCCTTCTGTGCGGCCTGCTCCCCCAACGCGCGTTCTCGCGCGCGCTTTAGTTCGGCGGCGCGCGCTTCGGCGACCCCCAGACGACGTTCCAGTTCCCGTTTGCGGGCCTCGATGCGTTCGACGGACGCCCGCTGCCGTTCCACGGCGTCCTCTGCACGGCGCCTCGCCTCATCTGCACGGCGGGCCGCTTCGCTCTGCTTGGCCAGAGCGTCCTCCGCTTGGCGCCGGAACAGGTCCTCCACGTTCCTGGACGCCTCGACCCGGCGCAGCATTCCGGCCCGCTGCTCGGCCAGCATCCGGGCCATCACGGCCCGGTCCATGAACCCCTGCGGGCCGCCCTCTCCCGCCACCACCGACGCCAGCCGGTCCCGCCCGCCGCCGCCCCGGTACATCCGCGCCGCGTACGACGCGAGATCGGCGCGCGTCTCGCCGACCCGCCGCCCGGCGTCCGCCAGCCGCCGCCGCGCGTCCTGATGGGCCGCGCGGGCGCGCTCCAGCATCACCCGTTCGCCGTGGTACCGCTCCACGGCGGCCTGCGCGTCCGCGACGAGCCGATGCAGGGCGCCGTCCGCCTCGGCCAGTTCGGCCTGCGTCCGGCCGACCTCCGCGGCGCGCTCCCGCACGTCCTGCCGGCTCTGCCGCACGTCCCGCGCCCCGGGCGGCGGCTCCGCCGGGGGCCGCGCGGCCGAGGCCGGGACCAGCCAGGTCAAGCCGATCGCGATGCCGGACGACAGAGCGGCCAGGCGCAGTCCGGTACCGCTGATCCGGAACGTGCCGCCGCGAAACTCCGTCGCGCTCATGATCACGTCCTCCCCCCGACGCGTGATGCGCAGCGCGAGCATTCGATCACGGATCGTAGTTCAGAAGATCGTCGGGAGGAACGTCCGGCGCCGCGTTGCGGCGGACCGTTACCCGGCCGGGGGCGGGCTTTGGTCGGACGGCGGCGGGGACGGCGGCTCGTCCGTCGGCGACGGCGGCGGCGACGCGGCGGGCGTGCCGCTCCCGGTCGGCGGCGGCTTCGGCGGCGCGGGCGCGGACGGGGACGTGCGCGGAAGCGGCCCGGCGGGACTCCCCGGAGGACGCGTCGACGCGCCCTGTACGGACCCCGAAGGCCCCGGAGTCCCGTCCTCGGCCAACGACCGGGGAACCGCACCCGGCGTCTGCCCCTGGACGGAAGCGCCCGGCGACGTGCGCCCCGGGCCGGGCACCTTCCCGGACACGGCGTTCGGAGACGGCGAACCGTGCACGCGCCCCGGCCGGGGACTGGGGTTCGGACCGACGATCGTGTCCACCCTCTCCGCGTCACGCCCGTCCGTGTCCAACGACGCCCAGGCGAGGCCCCCGCCACCGAGCACGACGATCGTGGCGGCCCCCAGAACGGCGCGCTTGCGCCACGCCCCCGCGGCGGCGACGCGCTTCCGGGCCGGACGCCCGTCCTGGAGCGGGAAACCCGCCGACGTGAAGCCCGAAAGGTTCGTGGCGACGAACAGCCGATACCCGACCAGTTCGGAATCCGTGAAGCAGCTCACCACGCGGAGCCGGAGTTCGTCCGGCGGAAGGACGACCGGAAGCAGCCCGAACACCTTCGACGCCGACACCGCACGCGGACAGAACGGCTTGCACTGCGCGCACGTCTCCGCGTGCCTCAGCAATCGGCCGTCCACGTCCGCACCCGTACTTCTCTGCCTCAGCAGGGTGGCGCGTTCTGCGCATCCGTAGGGCCCTTGACCTTCCAGCATCTCGGCCGTCAGCGTCTGCTCAAGCTCCGCATGCGCGCGTTCGAGCGTCCCCTGCACGTCGCCCGGCGCGAGCCCCAGCACCGCGCCCAGTTCCGGGGCCGACAACCCGTGCCGCAGATGCAGATCCAGAACGTCCTGCGAGAGCGGCGAAAGCGCCTGCACGGCCTTCCAGGAGATGAGCCGCTCATCGACGTCCTCCTGGTCGTGGCTCGCGACCGGCGGATCGGGCGCACGGTCCTCCGAAGGCGGACGACGCGCGCACTGCATGCGCGCGATGGCGTACAGCCACGGGCCGAACAGTTCGGGGTCGCGGAGTTTGTCGATGTGCGCTTCCGCGGCGATGAAAGCGTCGCGCAAAGCGACCTGAGCGTCGTCCCGCGCCTGCGTCCGGAACCAGCAGTACGCGTACAGCCGGTCGCCGTAGGCGCGGTAGACCGAGGCCGGCGCGTCCGGCTCCCGCGCCCGCAGCGCCTCGACCAGTTCTCGGTCGTCCATGACAGAAAGGTAGGGGCTCCAAGACCGCTTTACCGGCAAATTCACATGATCGGACACACTGTCGAACTCAATTCGATGACCATTATTCCTCCGCTTAACTTTTGCGGAGAAAGAAACAATCACCCCACTTTGTCCACTTGCCCGAATTCGATTTGACAGTGTCACGATGACAGTGTCATCATCGGGCCATGGACGACACCTGGACGATCGGCGAGCTGGCGGACCGCGCCGCGGCGGCCCTCGCGGCCGGCGGCGAGACGCCCGCCAACGGCCGGGTGCGCGACCTGCCGAACGAACGCCTGATCCGCTGGTACACCACGATCGGCCTCGTCGACCCGCCCCTGGGCCGCCGCGGCCGCACCGCCCTCTACGGCCGCCGGCACCTGCTCCAGCTCGTCGCGGTGAAACGCCGCCAGGCGGCGGGCCGCTCGATCGCCGAGATCCAGGTCGAGCTGGCCGCCGCCACCGACGAATCACTCGAACGCATCGCCGACCTGCCGGCCGCGACCGGCAACGAGCGGGAGCGCTTCTGGCGCGAACGCCCCGACATCTCCTACCGGCCCGCGACCGTCACCGGCTACGACACGCCCCGCCCGCCGGTCGTCCAGGGCGTCCGCCTCAGCCCCGACGTCACCCTCCTGCTGGAGGCGCACCACCTGACCGACGCCGACCTCGACGCCATCGCGTCGGCCGCCCGCCCGCTGCTGGAAGAACTGCAACGCCGAGGTCTCACCCGATCCGCCGCCCCTCCCCGGAGGTCCCAGTGACAGTGCGCATCCACGAACTGCCCGATCCCCCCGCGCCGGACCCCGAAGGCGGGCTCGGCGCGCTCACCACCGAGAAGGGCAACCTGCCGCTCGACACTGTCGGCGTCCACGCGACCATCACCGGCCACGTCGCCGGCATCGACCTCGTCCAGGGGTTCCGCAACCCGTTCGACGTGCCGCTCGAGGCGACGTACATCTTCCCCCTCCCCGACCGCGCGGCCGTCACCGCGCTCCGCATGGAGGCCGCCGACCGGGTCGTCGAGGGCACCCTCAAGGAGCGCGGCAGCGCCAGACGCGACTACGACACCGCGATCGCCTCCGGTCGGCGGGCCGCGATCGCCGAGGAGGACCGCCCCGACGTCTTCGCCATGCGCGTCGGCAACATCCAGCCTGGCGAGCGTGTCAAGGTCGAGCTCCGCCTGGCCCAGCCGCTCTCCCGCGACTCCGCCACCGAGGCGACCTTCCGCTTCCCCCTCGTCGTCGCGCCCCGCTACATCCCCGGCGCCCCCCTCGACGACGAGCGCGCCGGGCCCGGCACGTCCGACGACACCGACACCGTCCCCGACGCGTCCCGGATCAGCCCGCCGGTCCTCCTGCCCGGCTTCCCCAACCCGGTCCGCCTGTCGATCGACGTCGACATCGACCCCGCCGGGCTGCCGCTCACCGACATCGCGTCGACCCTGCACGTCGTCGCCGAGGAGGGCGGCCGCGTCAGCCTGCGCCCCGGCGAGCGCCTCGACCGCGACTTCGTCCTCCGCCTCCGCCACGCCGAGCACGAGAGCGCGTCCCTCGCCCTCGCACCGGACGAGACCGGCGACGAGGGCACCTTCACCCTCACCGTCCTCCCCTCCGGGGAGACGCGGCCCCGCCCCCGCGACCTCGCGCTCATCCTCGACCGGTCCGGCAGCATGCGGGGCTGGAAGATGGTCGCCGCCCGCCGGGCCGCCGCCCGCATCATCGACACCCTCCGCACCGAGGACAGGTTCGCCGTCCTCTCCTTCGACAACGTCATCGACACCCCCCGCGGCCTCGACCTCGCCCTCGCCCCGGGCACCGACCGCAACCGGTTCCGGGCCGTCGAGCACCTCGCCGGGCTCGAGGCCCGCGGCGGCACCGAGATGCTCACGCCGCTCCTCCAAGCGGGCGGCCTCCTCGACGACCCGTCCCGCGACCGGGTGCTCGTCCTCATCACCGACGGCCAGATCGGCAACGAGGACCAGATCCTCGCCCGCCTCGGCCCGCAGCTCCAGGACGTCCGCGTCCACACCATCGGCATCGACCGCGCGGTCAACGCCGGCTTCCTCAACCGCCTCGCCGCCCTCGGCGGCGGCCACTGCGAGCTCGTCGAATCCGAAGACCGCCTGGACGAGGCGATGCGGGACCTCCACCACCGCATCGCCGCCCCCATCGCGACGAACCTCACCCTCGACGCCGACCTCGACATCGTCCCCGGCTCGGTGGCCCCCCGCCTCGGCTCCCTCTTCCCGGGCGTCCCCCTCGTGGTCTCCGGCCGCTACCGGGGCCGCCCCGGCGCCGTCACCCTCCACGGCACGAAACCCGACGGGACCGCTTGGACCCGGCAGGCTCCCCCGGTCGAGACCACCGACCGCACCGCCACGGCCCTGTGGGCCCGCGCCCACCTCCGCGACCTCGAAGACCGCCACACCGTCGGCGAAGACCTCGAGCAACGCATCATCGACACGTCCCTGCGGTTCGGCGTCCTGTGCCGCTTCACCGCGTTCGTCGCCGTCGACTCCGAGGTCGCCGCCGACACCCGAGCCCCCCACCGGGTCGTCCAGCCGGTGGAGACCCCTTCAGGCTGGGCCGGCCAGGCGCCCCCGCAAACCGCCCGCCCGATGGCGGCCCGCTCCTACCGACCCGCCGACTTCGACCGCCACGACGACCTCGACCTCCCCGACTTCCTCCGCGCCGGCCCGTCCGGCGCGGAGGAAGTCGGGGAGGTC
>NZ_QHJN01000112.1:0-26417 GCF_003947565.1 Actinomadura sp. WAC 06369
CCCGTGCCCTCCCGGTAGTTCTCCGCGATGATGCCGAGCCGCCGCTCCATCAGCGTCGCCGCGCCCAGCTCGAGCGCCGCCCCGCACACCGCCGCCGTCCGCATCGGCGCCGTCTCCCGGGGCGGTGCCGCGACCAGCGCCATGCCGGACGCCGCCACCGCCGCCGACCCCGCGAACACGAACGGCAGCTCACGGAACCCCTCGTGCCAGGCCGGGACGGCCGTGTCGGCGGCCAGCACGGCGGTGTAGGCGGCGACGCCCGGCCCGAGGACCGCCGCGCCGGCCGTGGCGGCGTGCCCGAGCCGCGGGAACAGCCCCGTGACGTCCAGGGCGGCCGCCGCGCCCGCCAGCGGTCCGTACGCCGCCAGCAGCCACGAGCCCATGCTCATCGGCGACGTCGGCTTCATCACCCGCAGCATGTTGTAGAAGCGCCCGGGACGGCCCAGATCGTGGATCAGCGCGGCGGTCGAACCCGAGATCGCCCCGAGCGACGCGGCCTTCAGCGCCCGCGCCGCCGCCGGACGTCCCGTCCAGTGCGCCCCCGCGGCCAGCACCGACCCGGCCCCGGCGAGCCCGCCGAGGAAGAAGTACCCGGCGATGTCGACGGACTTCCAGACCGGCGGGTTCAGGATCGGCTTGCCGTAGTACGAGCGGAACTCGGCGTCCGGCACCATCGCCCGCTCGCCGCGGCGGCCCCGCCGGCCGCGGCGCCCGTCCGGGCGGTGCCCGCCCTGCCCGATCCTCGCCTCCCGGTCCGGCCGCGCCCCGGTGATCCCGTCGCGGCCCACGTCGGACGTGCTCACCGCGCGCCTCCCCGCGGCCCGTGGACGGCGAACACCGCGGCGAGCCCGCCCGCCAGCGCCGCCGCCGCGACGCCCGCGTGCCGCCACATCGACGGCAGGTCCCGCGTGGTGACCACCGGGTCGGGCGGCAGCCCGTACACCTCCGGTTCGTCCAGCAGCAGGAAGAACGCGCCGTCGCCGCCGACCCCGTCGTCCGGATCGTGCCCGTACAGCCGCGCGTCCTCCACGCCCATGCCGTGCAGCTGCTCGACGCGCATCGCGGCCCGCTCGCGCAGCTCGTCCAGCGGCCCGAACTGGATGGAGTCGGTGGGGCACGCCTTCGCGCACGCCGGCTCCATCCCCACCCCGAGCCGGTCGTAGCACAGCGTGCACTTCCACGCCCGCCCGTCGCCCTTGCGCTGGTCGATGACCCCGTAGGGGCACGCGGGGATGCAGTAGCCGCACCCGTTGCAGATGTCCTCCTGCACCACCACCGTGCCGAACTCGGTGCGGAACAGCGACCCGGTCGGGCAGACGTCCAGGCACGCCGCGTGCGTGCAGTGCTTGCAGACGTCCGACGCCATCAGCCAGCGCATCCCGCCGTCGCCCTCGGCGGACGGGACGCCCTCGGCCTCGGGCCGCGCCGACACCGGCCTGTCCTGCTCGATGAACGCGACGTGCCGCCACGTGTCGGCGCCGAGCCCCTGCGTGTTGTCGTAGGACATGCCCGTGAACTCCAGGCCGTCCTCGGGCACCGCGTTCCACTCCTTGCAGGCCACCTCGCACGCCTTGCAGCCGATGCACACCGACGTGTCGGTGAAGAACCCCATCCGGGGAGGCGGGTCCCGGTGGCCGGCGTTGCCCGCCACGTCGGGTTCCGGTCCCGCGAGCAGGTTGCGGCCGACGAGCGTCCCGTCGGATCCGGAGCGGCCCATCCGACGACCTCCATCCCGGTGGTGCACGGCGCTTGGTCCATGGCGCCGCCCGCCGCACGGCGCGCGCGGCGGGCGGAGTGCCTGCACCCTTCCCGGGACGCGGCGCGCTACACGTGCGCCCGGACCGGCGGCGGCGCCGCCCGGCGCCGCGGGGCGGGACGGGCGGCGCGGCGCGGCCCTCGACGACGCGGTTCGACACCGTGCCGATGCCCTCGACCGTGAGGGTGACGACGTCGCCGGGACGCAGCGGCGGCGGGTCGTCCCGCCCCCCGCGCAGGCCCCACAGCTCGGCGAGGCAGCCGCCGTTGCCGCAGGTGCCCGAGCCGAGGACGTCGCCGGGGCGCACCCGGGTGCCGCGCGACGCGTAGGCGACGAGGTCCTCGAACGGCCAGCCCATGTTCGACAGCAGGTCGCGGCCGACGACCTCGCCGTTGACCTCGGCGGTCAGCGCGAGCCGCAGGAACCCGCCGGCGTCCCGGAACGGCTCCAGCTCGTCGGCGGTGACGAGCCACGGGCCGAGCGTCGTCGCGAAGTCCTTGCCCTTGCAGGGGCCGAGGCCGACCCGCATCTCGCGGGACTGCAGGTCGCGCGCCGACCAGTCGTTGAAGACCGTGTACCCCGCGATGCGGTCGCGGGCCGCTGCCGGCGACAGGTCGCCGCCCGCCCGGCCGACCACCGCGGCGACCTCCAGCTCGAAGTCCAGCTCCGCGCAGCCCGGCGGGACGGGCAGGTCGTCGCGGGCGCCGATCATCGCGTGCGGGTTCGCGAAGTAGAACGTCGGCGCGTCGTACCAGGCGTCCGGGACGCCCGCCGCGCCGTCGACCGCGCGGCGCACGCCCTCGACGTGCTCCTCGAAGGCGACGAAGTCCCGGACGGACGGCGGTTCGACGGGCGGCAGCAGCCGCACGTCCGCGACGTCCACGGGCGGGCCGTCCGGCTCCGGGAGGCCGCCCGGACCGGACGGGCCGAGGACGTCCAGGAGGTCGATCAGGCGCGTCCCGTCCGGGAACGGCCGGATCGTCCCGGATTCGACGATGCCGCAGCGGACGCGGCCGGCGTGCTCGAAGGTGGCGAGGCGCATGCGGGCTCCCGGGATCAGACCGGCGGGGCGACGAACACGCCCCGGTCCGGATCGTTGAACGACTCCTTCGCGACCAGCTCGTTCATCGGGTTGGCGGTCCCCCACTGATCGGTGACCTCGGGCCGCGAGAAGTCGTACACGTGCGGGTGCCAGGCGTCCTCGTCGAGCGTCTCCAGCTCGGTGGTGTACTCGACGGTGTTGCCGTGCGGGTCGAGGAAGTACGAGAACGTGTTGTCGCCCGCCAGGTGCCGACCGGGCCCCCAGATCATGCGGACGCCCGCGCGCAGCAGCCGACCGGTCCCGTACATGTACTCGTCGAGCCCGCGCATCTCGAACGACACGTGGTGGACGGACGTGTGCGGCCCCTTCGCGATCGCCAGGCTGTGGTGCCGCGGGTTGCAGCGCAGGAAATGCATGACCTCGCCCATGCGCGGCGACGACAGCGTGTCGCTGAGCGCGAAGCCGAGGTGCGCCTCGTACCAGCGGCGGGTCGCGCCGATGTCGGGGGAGTTCAGCACCACGTGCGACAGCCGCACCGGGACGGCCTCGCGCTCCTCCAGTCTCCGGTGGGCGCGGACGGCGACGTCGGCCGACACCTCGACCGTGCGGCCGTCGACGTCGAAGAACCGGAAGCCGTAGCCGCCGCCGGGCGTCGCCAGGGCCGCGGGCTCGCCGATCAGCCGGACGCCCGCGGCGCCGAGCCGCTCGGCGAGCGCGTCCACGTCGGCGGGCGACGCGGCGCCGAACGCCACGAGGTCGAGCCGCTTCTCGGCGTCCCGCCGCAGCCGGACGACGTACCGCTCGGGCGACCCCTCGGCGGCGAGGAACGAGATGCCGGAGTCGTCCGCGACCTCGGTGAGGCCCCAGACGCCGGCGTAGAAATCGCGCTGCCGCTCGAAGTCGGGCACGGCGAGGTCGACGTGCCGGAGGTGGGTGATGAGACGGTCGGACATCGTGCTCCTTGCGGGGTCAGGGGAGTTCGGTGACGAGGGCGCCGATGCGGCCCATCAGACCGGGCACGTCGGCGTCCGGGGACGGGTCCAGCTGCCATTCGCCGAGCCGGACGGACGCCTCCACGACGGCCCTCGCGCGCTCGTACCGGCGGTCCATGAACGCCTCGAAGACGTCCCGGCCGGGGCCGCCGGCGGCGAGCAGCAGCTCGGCGAGGACGGCGGCGTCCTCCAGGCACTGCGCGGCGCCCTGCGCGAGGGTGGGCGGGCAGGCGTGCGCGGCGTCCCCGATCAGGACGACCCGCCCGCGGTTCCACGGGCGGTCGACCAGCAGCGACTCGAACCACGTGTAGTTGATGCGGTCCGGGTCGGTGATGTCGTCGCGGATCTCCGCCCAGACCCCGCCGTACGCCTCGGCGAGCGCCCGCATGTGCGCCGGCTTGTCGGCGTCCGCGATCGACTCGCGCGGGCGCGCCCGCTCCACCAGGTACGCGTACATGGTGTCGGGGCCGGTCGGGCAGTACCCGGCGATGAAGCAGGGCCCGCCGTAGACCAGGTCGGTCCGCTCGACGCGCTCCGGGCGCCGCGTGTGGACGCGCCAGATGCCCATCCCCGTCGGCGCCGGCTCGGTGCCGATGCCGATGAGCCGCCGCACCGCCGACCGGACGCCGTCCGCGCCGACCACGAGGTCGTACCGCGCGGCCGTCCCGTCCGACAGGTGCGCGACGACGTGGTCGCCGCGGTCGTCGAGGGCGTCCACGGTGGTCCCGTACCGGATGCGGGCCCCCGCGTCGCGCGTCGCGTCCGCGAGGATCCGGTTCAGCTCCGGCCGGTGCATCCCGACGGTCGCGGGCAGGTCGGGGCCGCCGCTGCGGACGTCCGGGATCTCGGCCAGCAGCGTCCCGTCCGGCGCCCGCAGGCCCAGCACGTCGAACGCGAACCCGGCCGCCGCGACCCGCTCCCACACGCCGAGGTCGCGCAGCACCCGCAGCGCGTTGCCCTGCAGCGTGATCCCGGACCCGAGCGCCGCCGGCCGCGCGCCGAGCTCGGCGACGTCGACGGCGACGCCCGCGCGGGCCAGCAGCGTCGCCAGCGCGGGCCCGGCGGTGCCCGCGCCGACGATGAGGACGTTCTCCACGGCGGCTCCCTTCGGTCGGTGCTCCAACCTTGGGTCACCGCCCACTGATCAGGGAAATAGATTCCCCGTATGCGGACGATCCGTCCCGTGGATGACGTGAGGCGGTGCGCCGGGAGGCCGGTTTATCCGGGGCGTTCGGGGAGACGCTGACGGCGACGTCGCGGGGAACTCAGCGGGCGCGGGGGCGCCGGCCCTGCGACCCGGGGGTACGCGATGAGAATGATGCTGAGGGCACGCCTGGACACCCAGGTCTCGAACGAACTGCTCGCGGACGGCACGATGGCGCAGGTCATGCAGTCGCTGCTGGAGCAGTTCAAGCCGGAGGCGGCCTACTTCCATCCCTACGACGGCGGCCGCACCTGCACGCTCGTCTTCGACATGCAGGACACTTCCCAGCTGCCCGCCCTCACGGAGACGTTCTTCCAGAAGTTCGGCGCGGAGATCGAGATCTGCCCGGTCATGAACGTCGAGGACATGCAGAAGGGGCTCGCCGCCCTGCGAGGCTGACCGGGCGCGACCCGACGGCACGACCCGACGGCACGCCGCCGGACGGCGGCGTGCGTCCCTCCGGTGCGGCTCAGCGCGCCAGGTGGCGGGAGATCACGAGCCGCTGGATCTGGTTCGTTCCCTCGAAGATCTGCATGACCTTGGCCTCGCGCATGTTGCGCTCCACCGGGAAGTCGCGCGTGTAGCCCGCGCCGCCGAGCACCTGCACGGCGTCCGTCGTCACCTTCATGGCGTTGTCGGTCGCGACCAGCTTCGCCACCGACGCCTCCCGCCCGTACGGCCGTCCCATGTCCTTCAGCCGCGCCGCCGCCAGGTACGTCGCCCGCGCCGACTCGACCGCCGCCTCCATGTCGGCGAGGACGAACGCGAGCCCCTGGTGCTCGATGATCGCCTTGCCGAACGCCTCGCGCTCCTTCGCGTACGCGACCGCCGTGTCGAGCGCCCCCTGCGCGAGCCCCGTCGCGACCGCCGCGATGCCCAGCCGGCCCGCGTCCAGCCCCGCCAGCGCGATCGACAGCCCCTGCCCCTCGCGCCCGATCAGGTGGTCCGCCGGGACCCGGACGCCCTCCAGCCGCACCGTCGCGGTCGTCGAGCCCATCAGGCCCATCTTGTCCTCGGGCGCGTCGAACTCCAGCCCGGGCGTGCCCGCCGGCACGTGGAAGCACGAGATGCCGCGCGCCCCGTCGTCGGACGTCCGCGCCATCACCGTGTAGAAGTCGGCCTTCCCGCCGTGCGTCGTCCACGCCTTCGCGCCGTTCAGCACGTAGGAGTCGCCGTCCCGGACGGCCTTCGCGCGCATCGCCGCCGGGTCCGACCCCGCGTGCGCCTCCGACAGGCAGTACGCGCCGAGCCGCTCGCCCGACAGCATGTCCGGCAGCCACCGCGCCCGCTGCTCGTCCGTCCCGGCCGTGAACAGCGGGAAGCACGACAGCGCGTGCACGCTCACCCCGACGCCCACGCTCGCCCACACCGCGCCGATCTCCTCCAAGACCTGCAGGTAGATCTCGTACGGCTGGGCGCCGCCGCCGAACTCCTCGGGGTAGGGGAGCGACAGCAGCCCCGCCCGCCCCAGCGTCGTGAACACGTCGCGCGCGAACTCCCCGGTGCGCTCGGCGTCCGCGACCCGCGGCGCGAGCTCCTTCGCCGCGATCTCCCGGGTCAGCGCGATCAGGTCCGCCGACTCCTGGGTCGGCAAGGAACGGATGGCGGGCATGGGCGGGCTCCTCTCGTCCCCCCGACGGTACCAAAACGAGTACCAAAGGCCCCATTTTGGTACCGTTTCTGGCATGACCTCGGTGGACGGCACCCCCCGGACCCGCGCGGAACGCCGCCGCGCCGACCTCGTCGACCGCCTCACCGCCCTCTTCCTCGCCCGCGGCTTCGCCGGCCTCGGCGTCGCCGACCTGGCCGCCGAACTGCGCTGCTCGAAGAGCACCCTCTACACGGTCGCCGCCAGCCGCGAGCAGATCATCGTCACGGTCGTCCGCGCCTTCTTCCGCCGCGCCACCGAGCGCGTCGAGGCCGCCCTGGACGCCGTCCCCGCCCGGCGGGGGCCCCGCGAGCGCGTCGGCGCCTACCTGCGGGCCATCTCCGCCGAGCTCGCGCCCGCGTCCCCCGCCTTCTTCGCCGACCTGGACGCGTTCCCCCCGGCCCGCGAGATCTACGAGGAGAACACCGGCTTCGCCGTCCGCCGGGTGCGCGGCCTGGTGAGCGAGGCGGCCCCGGACGCCGACGCGGCCTTCGTCGGCGCCGTCGCCGGGCAGGTCATGGAGTCGATCCACCGCGGCGACATCAAGGCCCGGACGGGCCTGGACGACTCCGCCGCCTACGCCGCGCTGGCCGCCCTCATCGTCGCCCGGATCCACGCCTGAACCCGGGCCGGGCCCACGACGCCGCCGGTCAGTACCCGGCCTGGTGGAGCGCGTGCTCCACCAGGGTGACGAGGATGCTCTTGGCGACGTCCGGGCGGCGGACGTCGCACAGCACGACGGGCACGTGCGGGTCGACGTCGAGGGCGTCGCGGATCTCCTCGACCGAGTAGCGGCGGGCGCCGTCGAAGACGTTCGCGGCGACCACGAACGGGATCTCCCGCTGCTCGAAGAAGTCGATGGAGGCGAAGCTCGTCGTCAGGCGGCGGGTGTCGACGAGGACGACCGCGCCGACCGCCCCGTAGGCGATCTGGTCCCACATGAACCAGAACCGCTCCTGGCCGGGCGTGCCGAACAGGTACAGCCGCACGCCGCCGGAGAGGGTGATGCGGCCGAAGTCCATCGCGACGGTCGTGGTGGTCTTGGCCTCCACGCCGCGCAGGTCGTCCACGCCGGTGGAGACGTCGGTGAGGGTCTCCTCGGTGCGCAGGGGGCGCACCTCGCTGACCGCGCCGACGAGCGTGGTCTTGCCGACGCCGAACCCGCCCGCCACCAGGATCTTCAGCGTGTGCAGCGGGACGTCGTCGTCCCGCGCGGCGGCGGGGACGGCGTCAGAGGCGGCGAAGTTCATCGAGCACTCTCATCAGTAGCCGGGGGTCGGGTCGTTCGGCCTGCCGGGCCTGCTGCACCTCTTCGATGAGGCCGTAGTGGTGCAGGTCCTCCAGCAGGATCTGCACCACCCGGAACGGCAGGTCGGTCTCCGAGGCCAGGTCGGCGGGGGTGGAGGGCCGCCGGCACAGCTCCAGCAGCGCGCGCTGCTCGCGCGACAGCCAGACCCGCTCGCCCGGGGGGCGGCCGGTCGCGACCAGGACCGTGACCAGGTCGAGGACGAGCCCGCGGGTGCGGGTCCGTCCGCGGGTCATCGCGTACGGCCGCACGACCGGGCCCGCCTCCCGGCCGATCCAGCGTTCTCTCGGCGTCTCCACGGCCGCCCGCCTCAGCCGGAGGCGCCGGCCCGCATCGCCGGGTCCTCCGTGCCGGGCGTGCGCGGCGCCGTGCCCAGCTGGCGCCGCACCCGCTTGATCAGCATGGTGGTCTCGTACGCGACGAGACCGGCGTTGCCGCCCGCGTCGCTCAGCACGGCCAGGCAGCTGCCGTCGCCCGCCGGCATGATGAAGAACAGCATGCCGTCCAGTTCGACGACGGTCTGCCGCACGTGCTTGGCCTGGAAGTGCTCCCGGGCGCCGTTCGCCAGGCTGTGGAAGCCCGACGACAGCGCCGCCAGGAACTCGGCGTCCTTCCGCGTGACGCCGCCCGAGGCGCCCATGACCAGGCCGTCGCGGGACAGCAGCACCGCCTGGTGCACCTCGCCGACCCGTTCGACCAGGTCGTCGAGCAGCCAGTCGAGCTCACCGGTCGCGTGCCCCTGCTGCTTCATGATCGCCCCCATTCATCGCGTGGTTCGAGATCTTCCGGTTCGTCGTCCTCGTCCCTGCCGCGCAGCCATCCCGACTGTAGCGAGGACATCAGGTCGCGGCTGAGCTCCGGGCTCGGCTCCGGGAAATCGTCGTCCGCCGGCTCGCCGTCCGCCGGCTCCCCGTCCGGCGGTGCGGCCCGCCGGCGCAGCTGCGGCGCGAGGTTGCGCTGCCGCACCCGCTTGGGCAGCCGGCCGGTCACCTCGCTCGACTCCACCCCGCTCGACTCCGCCCCGCCCTGTTCGCCGTCCGCGCCGGGGTCCACCGGGACGGACGGTTCCGCGTGCGGCCCGTCGTGTCCGCGACGGGCCGGTCGGCGGCCGCCGCGGGCTCCAGGTCGTCGTCCACCGTGACCAGCGCGTGCGGGACCAGGACGATCGCGGTCGTGCCGCCGTACGCCGACGGCTGCAGCGACACCTTGACGCCGTGCCGGGCGGCCAGCTTCGCGACGACGAACAGCCCGAGCCGGTCGGTGTCGGCGAGGTCGAACTCGACGTCGCTGGCCAGCCGCCGGTTCAGCTCGTCGCGCTCCTCGGCGCTCAGGCCGATCCCGCGGTCCACGACCTCCACGGCGAGCCCGTTGGCGACCGTGTCGACCTTGACCGTCACCTCGGTGGCGGGCGGCGAGAACGCCGCGGCGTTCTCGATCAGCTCGGCCAGCAGGTGGATGACGTCGGCGACCACCCCGCCGATCACGGCGGCCGACGAGGCGCCCGTCACCACGACCCGCGTGTAGTCCTCCACCTCGGCGATCGCGGCGCGGACGACGTCCTCCGCCGGGACCGGGTGGTCCCAGGCCCGCACGGTGGGGGAGCCGGACAGGATGACCAGGCCCTCGGCGTGCCGCCGCATGCGGGTGGTGAGGTGGTCGAGCCGGAACAGGTCCTCCAGCTCCTCCGGGCTGGACGCGCGGCGCTCCATCTGGTCGAGCAGCCGCAGCTGCCGGTGCAGCAGCGACTGGCTCCGCCACGACAGGTTGATGAACACGCGGTTGATGCCGGCGCGCAGCTCGGCCTCCGCGACCGCCTCGCCGATCGCGGTGCGCTGCACCGCGTCGAACGCCTCGCCGACCAGCGCGATCTCCGTCGTCCCGCCGGTCGCGGGCGGGGGCGCGGCGGCGTCGACGTCCACCGTCTCGCCCTTGCGCAGCCGCGCCACGACCGCCGGCAGCCGCTCGTGCGCGAGCCGCTGCGCCGTCTCCTGCAGCCGCCGCAGCTCGTCGGTGAGCCGCCGCGCGAACAGCAGCGACAGCGTCACCGACGCGATGACCGCGAGCAGGCCCAGGCCGCCCGCCGCGTAGAAGCCGAGCATGATCCGGTCGCCGGCCGGCTCGACGTACTCGCTCGACAGCGAGTCGTTGGCCCGCACGGCCGCGCCCAGCCAGACCGGCTCGACCGCGTCGACCCCGCCGCGCCACTCCCGGCGGGACGGCGCGATGCCGTTGTTGACGACGCCGCTCTCGAGCGTCGTGTACGCGGTGTACTCCCCGGTGTCCGCCAGCTCCTCCATGATCGTGGAGATCTCGCCGTCGGCGCCGGCGCGGCCCAGCGCGAAGAACTGCTGCCGGCTGCCCGCCCAGGACGCGAACGCCGCGCGGCTGACGGTGTCCATCGGCCCGGCGCCGAGCGCCGTCAGCAGCGCGTCCTCGCGGAGCATGAACTCGCGGGCCCAGTAGTTGTGCAGGACGGCGCTGGTGTTCCGGTAGACGGTGACGTCGTCCACGCTGACCAGGGTCGTCAGTGTCCGGACGACCGTGTCGATCACCGCGCTGTAGCCGTTGATCGCCGCCAGCGGGGTGGTGCCGCCGATCTCCACCTGCGAGCGCAGCGCGCCGAGTCCGTCGAACGCGCCGGCGTTCAATTCGACGCGCCGCTCGACCGGCGCGTCCATCGCCTCCCGCGTCTCCGGCGACAGGGCCGTGGAGCGGAACGCCGCCACCGCCGCGTCCGTCCGCTTCGCGAGGTCCTGGAAGCGCTTCTCGTCGGTCGCGTCGCCCGTCACCAGGGCCCGGACGGCCGCGGCGCGCTCCTGCTGGACCGCCTCGACCGCCGACGTCGCCGGGACGCCGACGTTGGTGTAGACGGTCGAGAAGTCGAACCGCTGCAGGGCGTTGGTCAGCGTGATGGTGGCGGGGACGCTCCACATGACGAGCAGGGAGCTGAGCGGGATCGCCAGAAGCAGCGCGATCCGGCGCCGGATGGGGCGCGTGCGCCGCCGCGGGGGCGGTGCCCCGGCGTCCCGTGGGTTCGACACTGCTTCACTCTCCGCGCATTCAAAACGGGTGTCACCAAAGGCCACGGAGCATACTTGCGTTCATTTGAGGAAGGCCAGAGGGGATGCCGGTTGAGGACACGCGCGACCCGCATTGTTCACGGAACGCGACGGCTTGATCACGTTCGATCGTGCCGAGTTGCATTCGGGAAGGCCGGGGTTGTAATGAGCGGCGGCGCTTCGCCGGTTTCGCCGCGGCCGTTCGGACAAAGCAATTGGGGGACGCGCCCGGCATCGTCGGCCGATCGCCGGGCGCGTCCCTCAATTCCGTCCGGTCGTCCGGCCGCCCGGAAATCGGAAAGGCGTCAGAGCCCGAGTTCCGCGGCGAGCGTCCGCAGCCCCGGAACCGGGTCCCGCCCGGCCTCCGTCAGCAGCTGGACGGCCACGTGGTCGGCGCCCGCGTCGTGGTGGGCCTCCAGCGCCGCCGCGACCGCGGCCGGCTCGCCGTGCGGCGCCAGCGCGTCGATCAGCGCGTCGCTGCCGTCGCCGGCGATGTCCTCGTCCGCCCAGCCGAGCCGCTCCAGGTTCGCGGTGTAGTTCCGCAGCTTCAGGTACGGGTTCGCGACCTGGGCCCGGCCGACCGCGCGGGCCCGCTCCGGGTCGGCGTCCAGCACCACCTTCTGCTCGGGCGCGAGCAGCCGCCCGTCGCCGAGCTCGGCGCGCGCCCGGCGGGTGTGCTCGGGCGTCACCAGGTAGGGGTGCGCGCCCGCCGTCCGCTCCGCCGCCAGCCGCAGCACCTTCGGCCCGAGCGCCGCCAGCACCCGGCCGTCCTCGGGGACGTCCGCGGCGTCCAGCCGGTCCAGGTAGTCCACGATCATCTCGTACGGCGCCCGGTACTCCTGCGTGGCCTCCCGGTGCCCGACCCCGACGCCGAGCACGAACCGCTCGCCGTGGGCGTCCCGCAGCCGCCGGTAGGACGCCGCGGCCTCCGCGGCGGGCGTCGCCCACATGTTCACGATCCCGGTCGCGACCGTGATCCGCTCCGTCGCGGCGAGCAGCCGGTCGGCGACGTCCGGGTCGGTGGGCGAACCGCCGATCCAGATCGCGCCGTACCCGAGCGCCTCCACCTCCCGCGCCAGCTCCGGCGTGAGCTGCGACCAGCCCCGCCAGATGCCGTACCGGCCCATGTCGATCTTCGTCATGCTCGCTCCAACATCGCGCCCCGCCGGATCATGCCCGGTCTTCCCCGCCGCGCGGCGTCCACCCGCCGCCCCGCGTCCACCCGCCGCCCCGCCTCCACCGGTCTTCCCGCGCGCACGTCCCGTACCGCGGGCCGTGTTTCTCGCACACCCCGACGGGCAGGTCCTCAAGGATCGCGACGACCGGCCCGGGAACCGGGACGGGCCGGGCGAGGGGGAGGTTTCGACGATGACCGCGGGCTGGTACGGAGCCGGGGGAATGGACCCGTTCGAGGAGATGCTCGCCCGGTTCTTCGGAGCGCGGGCGCACCGCCGTCCCACGGAGCGGGTCAGCATCGCCCGGCTGATGAGCGAACCCGCGCGCGAGCTCGTGCGCGACGCCGCGGCGCAGGCCGCGCAGTGGGGGAGTCTCGACCTGGACACCGACCACCTGCTGTGGGCGGCCACCCGGCAGCAGGGCACCCGGCACTGGCTGGTGCGCGCCGGCGCCGACCCCGACAAGATCAAGAACGAGATCGAGGGGAGCGCCCGGCGCGGCGATCCCCGCGACGTCCCGCCGCAGCTGACGCCGTCCGCCAAACGCGCGCTGCTGGACTCCCACCAGATCTCGCGCGCGCTCGGCTCGTCCTACATCGGCCCCGAGCACCTGCTGTTCGCGCTCGCGCTGGACCGCGACTCGCACGCCGGCCGCATCCTGGACGCCGAGCACGTCACGCCCGACGCGCTGCAGAACGCCGCGGCGGGCGGCGGGCACGGGCAGCAGCCCCCCGGCGGGGGCGGCGGCCAGCAGCCGACCGGCACCCCGACGCTCGACGAGTACGGCCGCGACCTCACCGAGTACGCCCGGGAGGGGCGCCTCGACCCGGTGATCGGCCGGTCCGACGAGATCGAGCAGACCGTCGAGGTGCTGTCGCGGCGCACCAAGAACAACCCGGTGCTCATCGGCGACCCCGGCGTCGGCAAGACCGCCATCGCCGAGGGCCTCGCGCAGCGCATCGTGGACGACGACGTCCCGGACACGCTGCGCGGCAAGCGGCTCGTCCAGCTCGACCTCGGCGGCGTCGTCGCCGGCACCCGCTACCGCGGCGACTTCGAGGAGCGCCTGAAGAAGGTGATGGACGAGATCCGCGGGCACTCCGACGAGCTCGTCATCTTCATCGACGAGATCCACACGGTCGTGGGCGCGGGCGGCGCGGAGGGCGCGATGGACGCCGCCAACCTGCTCAAACCGGCCCTCGCCCGCGGCGAGCTGCACGTCGTCGGCGCCACCACCATCGACGAGTACCGCCGCAACATCGAGAAGGACGCGGCCCTCGAGCGCCGCTTCCAGCCGATCATGATCACGGAGCCGTCCGCCGACGACAGCATCGAGATCCTGCGCGGCCTCAGCGACCGCTACGAGGCCCACCACCAGGTCCGCTTCACCGACGAGGCGCTGGTCGCCGCCGTCGACCTGTCCAGCCGCTACCTCACCGACCGGTTCCTGCCCGACAAGGCGATCGACATGATCGACCAGGCGGGCGCGCGGGTCCGGCTGCGCTCCCACACCATGGACGGCGGCCGCCGCGAGCTGGAGGACCGGCTCGAGCGGCGGCGCCGCGAGAAGGACCAGGCCGTCTTCGACGAGGACTACGAGAAGGCGTCGCAGCTCCGCGACGAGATCGCGAACCTGGAGGGCGACCTGGCCGCCGCGCGCACCGGCGACGGGCCCGCGGCCGTCCCGGAGGTCACCGCCGAGGACATCGCCGAGGTGGTCTCCCGCATCTCCGGCGTGCCCGTCACGCAGCTCACCCAGGCCGAGCGCGACCGGCTGGCCGGCCTGGAGGGGCACCTGCACGAGCGCGTCATCGGGCAGGAGGACGCGGTCGCCGCCGTCGCGCGCGCCGTCCGCCGGTCCCGCGCGGGGATGAGCGACCCCGACCGGCCGATCGGCGGGTTCCTGTTCCTCGGGCCCACCGGCGTCGGCAAGACCGAGCTGGCCAAGGCGCTCGCGGAGGCCCTGTTCGGCAGCCGCGACCGGATGGTCCGCTTCGACATGAGCGAGTTCCAGGAGAAGCACACCGTCAGCCGCCTGATGGGGGCCCCGCCCGGATACGTCGGCTACGAGGAGGCCGGGCAGCTCACCGAGGCCGTCCGCCGGCAGCCGTACTCGGTGATCCTCCTCGACGAGATCGAGAAGGCCCACCAGGACGTCTTCAACGTCCTGCTCCAGCTCCTGGACGACGGCCGCCTCACCGACGCGCAGGGCCGCACCGTCGACTTCCGCAACACCGTCGTGATCATGACGAGCAACCTGGGCTCCGAACTGATCACCGGGCAGGTCGAGATCGGGTTCGGCACGGTCGGCGGCGACGGGCGGGGGTCCGCGCTCAGCGACCGCATCATGCGCCGCCTGCGGGAGGCGTTCCGCCCCGAGTTCCTCAACCGGATCGATGAGATCATCGTCTTCCACCGGCTCGAGGCGGCGCAGCTCCGGCAGATCACCGACCTGCTCCTGGACGAGACGCGCCGCCGGCTCCGCGCGCAGGACGTCACCGTCTCGTTCGGCACCGAGGCGGTCGACTGGCTCGCCGAGCGCGGCTACCAGCCCGACTTCGGCGCCCGCCCGCTGCGCCGCACCATCCAGCGCGAGGTGGACGACCGGCTCTCCGACCTGCTGCTGTCGGGCGACCTCGCCCCCGGCCGGCACGTGGACGTCGCCGCGACGTCCGACGGCCTGACCTTCGAGATCACCGCGCCCGAACCGGCGTCCGCCCCGTAGCGGGGGCATGAAAAAACCCAGACCGGGACGAGCGTCCTGGTCTGGGTGGGTGGTGGGCGATACTGGGATTGAACCAGTGACCTCTACCGTGTCAAGGTAGCGCTCTCCCACTGAGCTAATCGCCCGGGTCCGCCGCCTCCGGGGGGAGGCACGGGATCGAGGTGGAGACGGGATTTGAACCCGTGTACACGGCTTTGCAGGCCGTTGCCTCGCCTCTCGGCCACTCCACCAGAAGAGACCTTCTGGGTTCACAGCCTGAAAGGCCCCTCAGAGCGGAAGACGGGATTTGAACCCGCGACCCTCACCTTGGCAAGGTGATGCTCTACCCCTGAGCCACTTCCGCTTGCCTGCCTCCCGGTCCGTCCGGTCCGTTCGGCGACGTGGAAAACATTAGCGCGTCTGAGCGCGATGCGCGAACCGGAATCCCCGGCGGGCCGTCCGCGGGCGCTTCGGCGCGGGGCGAAACGTCCGTCGCCTAGGGTTGGCGGCATGGCCACCGAGGATGCCGTCGCCGCGGACTTCGCGCCGGTCGCGGCCCTGCTGGCCGACCGGGCGCGGGCCGCGATGCTGACGGCGCTGCTGGACGGGCGGCCGCTCGCCGCGGGCGAACTGGCCCGCGCGGCGGGCGTCGGGGCGTCCACCGCGAGCGCGCACCTGGCGCGGCTGCTGGACGGCGGCCTCGTCACCGTGGTGGCCCAGGGGCGCCACCGGTACTACGAGCTGCGGGACGCCGAGGTGGCGCAGCTCGTCGAGGGCCTGTCGCGGATGAGCCCGCCCGTGAAGGTGCGCGGCCTGCGGCAGTCGCGGGAGGCGCGCCGGCTGCACCGGGCGCGCACCTGCTACGACCACCTCGCCGGGCAGGCGGGCGTCGCGCTGTTCGCCGCGCTGCTGGACGGCGGCCTGCTGGAGCCCGACGCCGACGGCTACGCCGCCACGCCCAAGGGCGCCGAACGGTTCGCCGGGCTGGGCGTGGACGTCGCCGCCCTGCGCGGCTCCCGGCGGCGGTTCGCCTGGCGGTGCCTCGACTGGACCGAGCGGCGCCCGCACCTCAACGGGGCCCTCGCGGCCGCGCTGACCGACCGGATGATCGACCTCGGCTGGTTCGAGCGCGGCGCCGCGCCCCGCGCGCTGGCCGTGACCGACGCGGGCCTCGCCGGGCTCGCCGACGCGTTCGGTTGCGTCCTGCCGTGAACCCCGCGCGCGAACCGGCGTTCGCGTACGCCGGGGGACTGCTCGCCACCGGGCTCGCGGACGTCACCACCGACCCGGCCGCCCTCGACTCGCGCGGCTGGTGGGCCGTCGTCGCCACCTATGAGGGGAAGATCACGTGCGCCCGGTTCGATGACGTCCGTCCCGCGCCGCACCCCGCGGGCCCGTGGGCCGCGCCGGGGGAGTGGACGTCCTCGCTCGACGAGCCCGCCTACGTCGCGGGCGTCGAGGCGATCCGCGCCGCGATCGCCGACGGCGTCGTCTACCAGGCGAACCTGTGCCGGGTCCTGTCCGCGCCGATCGCGCCGGACGCCGGCATCGCCGGGCTCGGCGCCCGGCTCGCCGCGGGGAACCCGGCGCCGCACGCGATGACCGTCCGGCTCCCCGGTCTGGCGGTGGCGTGCGCGTCCCCCGAGCTCTACCTGGCGCGCGACGGCGCCGCGGTGACGTCCCGTCCGATCAAGGGCACCGGCCGGACGGCCCGCGACCTGCTGCCCAAGGACCGGGCGGAGAACGTCATGATCGTCGATCTGGTCCGCAACGACCTGGGCCGCGTCGCCGAGGTCGGGACGGTCCGCGTGCCCGGGCTCTGCGAGATCGAGGAGCACCCGGGCCTGGTGCACCTGGTGTCGACCGTCGACGCGCGGCTCGCCCCCGGCAGCGGCTGGCCGGAACTGCTCGCCGCGACGTTTCCTCCCGGTTCGGTCACCGGCGCGCCGAAATCCAGCGCGCTGACCCTGCTCGAAGAACTCGAACCCGTCCCCCGGGGGCCGTACTGTGGAGCCATCGGCTGGGTGGACGCGGACGCCCGGCGCGGCGCCCTCGCGGTGGGCATCCGGACCTTCTGGGCGGAGGACGGCGTGCTCCGCTTCGGCACCGGCGCCGGGATCACGTGGGGGTCCGATCCACACCGGGAATGGCGGGAGACGGAGCTGAAGGCGGCTCGGCTATTGGAGGTGGCGTCCGGGTGACGGAGCAGGCCAAGGTCTGGATGAACGGGGAGCTGATCGACGCGGAGCGGGCCGCCGTGTCGGTGTTCGACCACGGGATGCTCGTCGGGGACGGCGTCTTCGAGACCGTCAAGGCCGCGAACGGGGAGCCGTTCGCGCTCACCCGGCACCTGCGGCGCCTCGCCCGCTCCGCCGCCGCGCTCGGACTCCCCGAACCCGACCACGACACGCTCGCCCAGGGCACCCTCGAGGTGCTGGCCGCGGCGCCCCGCTGGCCCCTCGGCCGGATCCGCATCACCTGCACCAGCGGCCCCGGCCCGCTCGGCTCCGCGCGCGGCGACGCGGGCCCCACCATCACGATCATCGCCGACGAGCAGACCCCGTTCCCGGCGACGGGCGACGTCACGGTCGTCCCGTGGCCCCGCAACGAGCACGGCGCGCTGGCCGGCGTCAAGAGCACCTCCTACGCCGAGAACGCGCTCGCGCTCGCCTACGCCAAGGAGCGGGGGAGCGGCGAGGCGATCTTCGCCAACACCGCCGGGCGGCTCTGCGAGGGCACCGGCAGCAACGTCTTCGTCGTCCGCGGCGGGCGGCTCCTCACCCCGCCGCTGTCGTCCGGCTGCCTCGCCGGCGTCACCCGCGAGCTGACGCTCGAATGGTGCGGCGGCGAGGAGGAGGACCTCTCCCTCGACGACCTCTACCGGGCCGACGAGGCGTTCCTGACGTCCACCACGCGCGACGTCCAGCCGATCCGCGCCGTGGACGGCACCGCCCTGCCGGCCGCGCCGGGGCCCATCACGCTCAAGGCGATGGAGGCGTTCGCCGCCCGCGCCGCCGAGCTGATGGACCCCTGACGCGGCCCCGGGGGCCTCACCCCTCGACGGCCTTGAGGCCGATCACGCCCGCCAGGATCAGCGCCAGGCACGTCACCCGCAGCGGGGAGACGCTCTCACCGAGCGCCGCCATCCCGGCGACCGCCACGCCCAGCGACCCCAGCCCGACCCAGACGGCGTAGGCCGTGCCGACCGGCAGGTCCCGGAGCGCCAGCGTGAGCACCACCACGCTCAGCAGGCACACCGGGACGCCGATCACCGTCGGCCACAGCCGCGTGAACCCCTCCGACTCCTTCAGCGCCGTCGCCCACACCACCTCCATCGCGGCGGCGACGACCAGCAGCACCCACGGCATCCCGATCACGCCGCGTATCCGCCGTCGACCGCGATCGCGGCCCCGGTCACGTAGTCGCCGCCGGGCCCGGCCAGGTGCGCGACCATCGCCGCGACGTCGTCCGGGCTCCCGTACCGGCCGAGCGCGGCGTGCGCCCGCTCGTGCTCGGCGTCCGGCCCGTCCGCCGGGTTCATCTCGGTGTCGGTCGACCCGGGGTGGACGACCACGGCGTTGACGCCGCGCGGCCCCAGATCCCGCGCCAGGCCCTTCGTCAGCCCGAGCAGCGCCGACTTGCTCATCGCGTAGAGCGTCCAGCCCGGGTCGGGCACCCGCTCGGCCATCGAACTGCCCACGCTGATGATCCGGCCGCCCGCCCCGAGGTGCCGCGCCGCCGCCTGCGCGGCCAGGTACGCCGCGCGGACGTGGACGTCCAGCACCCGGTCGACCTCGTCGCGGCGCACGTCCTCCAGCGGCCCGTAGGGCGCGATCCCCGCGTTGTTCACCAGGACGTCGAGCCGTCCCAGTTCCGCCGCCGCCCGGTCGACGGCCCCGACGACCGCGTCCGGATCGCCCGCGTCCGCCCGGATGGCGATGCCGCGCCGCCCGTGCCCCTCGATCTCCGCGACCACCGACCGCGCGCGGTCGTCCGCCCGCAGGTAGGTGATCGCCACGTCCGCGCCCGCCGCCGCGAGCCGCCGGGCGATCGCCGCGCCGATGCCGCGAGCGCCGCCGGTGACCAGCGCCGTCCGTCCGTCCAGTTCCATGGTGCCCCCAAATCCGGAGAGTTCTCCGCAACGGTAAGCGGAGCTGTCTCCGATGGGCAAGCCGAAACGGAGAAGCCTCCGGTTGCTAGAATCGCTCGGATGACCGAACCCAGGCGCGTCCTGCCCGTGCTCGGCGGGCCGCGCCCCGAACGGGCCGACGCCGCGCAGAACCGCCGCCGGATCCTCGCCGCCGCCGACCGGGTGATCGCCGCGCGCGGCGTCGGGGGCCTGTCCCTGGACGACGTCGCCCGCGAGGCGGGCGTCGGCGTCGGCACCGTCTATCGCCGCTTCGGCGGCCGCTCCCGCCTGCTCTACGCGCTGATCGACGAACGCGAGCGCGAGTTCCAGGAGGCGTTCATGCACGGCCCGGCGCCCCTCGGCCCCGGCGACGGCGGCGCCCCGCCCGCCGCGCGCGTCCGGGCCTTCCTGCACGCCCTCGTCGACCGCACCGAGGAGCAGTCCGAACTCCTGCTGGCCGCCGAGAGCGACGAGCCGTTCGCCCGCTTCCGCGACGCCTACTACGCCCTCTACCGGCTGCACCTGCGGACACTGCTCGACCGGATCGACCCCGGCGCCGACTCCGGCTACCTGGCCGACGCGCTCCTGGCCCCCCTCGCCGCCAACCTCTTCCGCTACCAGCGGCACACCGGCGGCATGGACGTCGCGCGCATCAAATCCGGCTTGGACGACCTCCTCGGCGGGGCGATCCGTCCAGGCAAGGGGGTTACGCGGACGGCGGATCCGCGTTCACACTGGGGGGCGTGAACGACTTCGACCTCCTCGTCCTCGGATCCGGACCCGGCGGCCAGCGCGCCGCGATCGCCGCCGCCAAGCTGGGCCGCCGGGTGGCGATCGTCGACCGCCGCGAGATGATCGGCGGCGTCTGCATCAACACCGGAACGATCCCGTCCAAGACGCTGCGCGAGGCCGTCCTCTACCTCACGGGCCTCAACCAGCGCGAACTCTACGGGCAGAGCTACCGGGTCGACGACGACATCACCGTGGCCGACCTGGGCATGCGGACCCGGCACGTGATCGGCCGCGAGATCGACATCGTCCGCAGCCAGCTGGCCCGCAACCGCGTCGCCGTCCTGGCCGGCACGGGGCGGTTCCTCGACCCGCACACCGTCGGCGTCACCTCCGACCAGGGCCGCGAGCAGAAGATCACCGCCGACCGCATCGTGATCGCGACCGGGACCCGCCCCGCCCGTCCGGACACCGTCCAGTTCGACGACCACACGGTCATCGACTCCGACGGGATCATCAACCTCGAGCGCGTCCCCGAGAGCATGGTGGTCGTCGGCGCGGGAGCGATCGGCATCGAGTACGCCTCGATGTTCGCCGCGCTCGGCACCAAGGTCACCGTCGTGGAACGCCGCGAGCGCATGCTCGACTTCTGCGACCTGGAAGTGGTCGAGGCGCTCAAGTACCACCTGCGCGACCTGGCGGTCACCTTCCGGTTCCGCGAGACCGTCGCCTCCGTCGAACGGATGGAGCACGGCGCGATCACCGTCCTGGAGAGCGGCAAGCGCATCCCCGCCGACACCGTCATGTACTCCGCGGGCCGCCACGGCATGACCGACGACCTGAACCTCGAGGCCGCCGGCCTCGCCGCCGACGCCCGCGGCCGCATCACGGTCGACGGGGACTACCGCACGGACGTCCCGCACATCTACGCCGTCGGCGACGTCATCGGCTTCCCGTCCCTCGCCGCGACCTCGATGGAGCAGGGCCGCATCGCCGCGCACCACGCCTGCGGCGACCCCCTCGCGCAGATGCACGAACTCCAGCCGATCGGGATCTACACGATCCCCGAGATCAGCTTCGTCGGCATGACCGAGGACGCCCTCACCGAGGCCAAGATCCCCTTCGAGGTGGGCATCTCCCGCTACCGCGAACTGGCCCGCGGCCAGATCATCGGCGACTCCTACGGGATGCTCAAGCTCCTGGTCTCACCCGAAGACCGCCGCCTCCTCGGCGTCCACGTCTTCGGCACCGGAGCCACCGAGCTCGTCCACATCGGCCAGACGCTCATGGGCTGCAACGGAACGGTCGACTACCTGGTCAACGCCGTGTTCAACTATCCAACGCTCGCCGAGTCTTACAAGGTCGCCGCACTCGACGCGATGAACAAGATGCGGCACATCGCACGCCTCACGTCATGACGGCCAGAGCAGGTTCTCCAGCTCGGCGTCGATGTCGATGAAGTCGGACTCCTCGCCCGCCGGCACCGCCTGGTACGTCCGGTGCAGGAAGTCCGCCAGCGGCGACAGGGGAACCTCGAACAGGGCGTTCCCGAACGGAGAGGACAGCGCGATGTGCAGCGTGCTGTCGTCGTCGCCCGGCCAGACCTCGACGTCGCCGTCTCCGACCTTGCGCACGATGCCGACGGTCAGCAGCTCCCGGGCGAAGATCCACTCCACCGGTTCGTCGTCGCCCACGAAGAAGGCCATCCGGATCGCGTACGGATCGTCGGCCGCGTACTCCAGCCCGGCGAGCAGAGGGACGGTCGTGCGGTCGGGGACGACGAGACGAAGGCCCAGCTCCGCTGAGACTGTGGTACTGCTGTTCATGGCCATTCCTTCATACGTCGATCCCGCTGGCGCGCGGGGAGCTCCGTTGGGTGCCTCTCCCTCATCACGGATGTCCCCACGATCTATGACGCCTAACTGCCGGAACTCGGCCGAACATTCCGCCGCACCCGTCCCGTGTGACCCATCTCACGGGGGCAAAACCCCGCCCTGAGCTGGGCAAAAGCGATCTTTCGGACACCAGGGCCCTCCCCCGCGTGCGACCATCGAACGTTCCCCGCGGGCCTCCCGCTGGCTTAGGGTAAATCCGTGGTAGTTAAAACCGAAGAAAAGGCCGCCCCCCGGGGCTACGGCCGCTTCCGCGACACCATGCGCCGCAACGCGCTCCTCAACACCGCCTGGCGGATCGGCGTCTTCACCGTGGGCGTCACCATCGCCCTCGGCGGCCTGGTCATGATGATCACCCCCGGCCCCGGCATGCTCGGCATCATCCTCGGCCTCGCCATCCTCGCCACCGAGTTCGCCTGGGCCCGCCGCGCCCTCACCCACGCGAAGGCCGCCGCCGAACGCGCCAAGGAACGCGCCCTCGACCCCAAGCGCCGCCGCCGCAACGCCGTCCTCGGCGTCACCGGCGGCCTCATCGTCGGCGCCGCCGTCGTCGGCTACCTCGCCGCCTACGACTTCGTCCTCCCATGGCAGATCGAAGACGTCAGCTTCTGGAACGAAGCCCGCCGGTAACCGAGGCGCGAACACCCCCCGACATGCGCTAGAGTTTCCGACGTCGGGAACGCCCACCACGGCGGCCCGCACGGGCGATTAGCTCAGTGGGAGAGCGCTTCGTTCACACCGAAGAGGCCACTGGTTCGAACCCAGTATCGCCCACCCCTACGCCACAGGCCCTCCAGCGACATCGCGGGAGGGCCTCAGTGATCAACTGGGAGGATTTTGGGAGATCATCTCCCTCCCACCCAAACGAGGTCACGAGAAATCTCCGTGACCTGTCACTCTCCGTAGTCATGAAGCGGGGGCGGACGCACGCGCCCGCCCCCACCCGACGATCACGAGACGCTGGCGAGGCGCCTCCGCGAATCGTCCTTCTGCCCCGAGGCGTCCACCGGGACATCGGCCTTCCGCGCGGCCTCAAGAAGGCCGTCCAGAAGCGGCACCGGTGAGCGCGGCCCGAATTCGAGCCGCGCCGCCAGCGAGTCCTCCCACCTCCGCTGGAGCTTGGCCTTGAGATCGTCGCGCATGGTCTGCGACACGTGGGAGTACACGCCGCGAATTCCCGGCACGGTGTGCCCCAGCCTTTCCGCCTGGAGGACCTCGGGAATCGCGTCCTCCAGCATCCAGGTCTTGTGGCTGTGCCGCAGCCCGTGCGGAGTGAGCCCCTCGATCAGCGGCAGCCACACCGCAGGAGCCTGACCTTCCCTCACGACGCGGACGCCCTTGCCCCGAGGAGGGACGAATTGCTTTCCGGGCACAGCGTCGGGCCACGCCGGAAGGGGTGTTCCCGGCCATACCGTCGCATCGACCAGAACGCTCTTCCCGATCTGCCGGGTGCCGCGGGGATACCGCCCGTCGGCCGCCGGCTGGAAGATCCGGCGGGCGTAGGTGGACCGCCGGTGGTGGCGCCCATTAGGACTGAGGAAGAGGAACTGCCCACCACCACCGCACGCGGGGTAGCGGCCCTCACAGGCGCACCGGCCCCGCGTGCGCGTGCTCTGATCGGACACCAGCGCCGCCAGGAAGGGCGGCAGGTCCGCGGGCCGGTGGGAGTCGTCCTTGGGCGGCACCTTCTCTACCTGCCCGGCGAGTTCGCGCAGCTGCCAGTCGATCTGGATGCGGTCCAGCCGGCACGCGGGCCGTTCCAGCCCGTGAACCTCGCCCCACCGCATCCCGGTGTAGGCGGTGAGGACGATCATGACGAAGTCGTCGTCGCGCCCCGACAGCAGTGCGCACCGCTCGGCCAGCAGCACCTGCGACGGCGTCGCCCACACCTTCTCCGGCCCTCGCAGGGCGACCGCCCGCCGGCCCGCTTGCGTCCCCGTCCCCGCCGCTTGACCGCGACGTTCGTGGCGACCATGCCGCGGTCCTTGGCGTCCTCGAGGATCGTGCCCAGCAGCGACCGCGCGTCCGCCGCCGTCCGATGAGAGAACCCCTTCGTTCGGGTCCTCTTCTCCCAGGCGACGATTTCCTCCGGGTTGGTGAACGTGCTGACCGGCCGGTTCCCGAACGCCGGGACGATGTGGTGATCGATCAGGTACCGGTACTTGGCCTCGGTCGAGGCCTCCAGGTCCTGCCCGGACCACCACAGCTCGACCCAGTCGGCCAGTAACGCCGCCCCGTCCCGTGGATCGTTCCACCTATGTCGCCGAATCTCCGTTTCCTGCTCCTCTCCCCACCGGAGCGCGGCCTGCTTGGTCTCGAAGCCCGACTGCGACGCCTCCGTCCCGTCCGGCCGCGTGTAGCGCACCCGCCACTTCTTCCCGCGCTTCTCCGCATACGCCATGAGCTCCTCCTCACTGACTGGACGCAGCTCACCTCCGGCCGCGCCGCCGTACGACCGGCTGCTTGGCGCCGGCCGCGATGATCGCCTCGATGTCCTGCTCGCTGAACCGCAGATGTTTGCCGATGAACGTGCAGGGGACGGCCCGCGCACTGGCCTTCTTCCTCAACCAGGACTCCCGCACCTGCAGTATCGCCGCCGCCTCGGCAGGCGTGTACAGACGGACATCCGCCGCCCGCCGCTCGTGGCCGGCGCGGCCCCTGCGCGGGACTCGATCGTTTTGCAAGGCATACCTCGCCTCTTCAGCGGGCCCGCAGGGCGCGCCGCTGTGCAGGCTCGCCCTACAGCCCCTCCTCGTGGGACGGACAGCGCCTTTCAAGAGAGTTGGACGACCGTGGCCACAACTTTACACGGAGCGTGATTGACAAACTGCTCTCAGGTATCGTGTCGGTGGCTCGTCGAGGATGCCGACGGCCTACCAGGCGGCGCGGGCTCGGCAGGGCGCCGGAACGCCGCCGGGCAGACGGCGAGACGCCCTCAGCGGGTCGATATCGTCCGACGCCATGCTCAAAGAACACGGTGGCGCCCCGGCAACGTAGTGAGGAGCCCCTGGTCAGGTGGCGAGAACTCCGCCGTCCCGTAGCTGCTCGATTGCCTGCATGACCCACGGGGGTACGAGCATGCCCACGAGATCTTCTGGTGCGTAGAACGCCAACCCCACACCTTCGGTCAGGTTCAGCGTCGCCGGATCGCCGTCCCAGGACCCGGTGAAGACCACAACGCGGTCACCCTCCGAACACTTGGGAAACTCCAACCGCTGCGTCAGCGGAATGGTGAGCCCGGTCTCCTCGGCGAGTTCCCTGACCACGGCCTCGGCCGGGGTTTCGCCCGGCTCGGCCAGACCGCTGGGCAGAGACCAGTATCCCGGCCACGCGATGCCGGGGATGTCGTCGCGAAGGTGCATCAGGATCTGCCCGAAACGATTGGCGATGATCACTGCTACACCGAACGGTTCCATCTGCGGGTGGCTAACGTCCACGCACACACCTCCGGGGTGAGTGTCGAGTCCCTCGGTTGTGAGCCCCGACGGTCGCATGTTGAGCTGCGGCAGGCTCCTCACGGGGACGGTGACGACGGCGAGCGGCCCCGCGCCGTCTGCCCAGGTACGGGTTCGTCCCCGGGGCCATCCTCAAGCGCAGCGACCGGATGGTGCCGCTTTCCACGGCGGGGGCTGGCCGTGGTCAGGTGACGCGGCGGTGGACGGGTTACCCAGGTCTGGTCCATCGAGTGCAGTCTCCTTGGTCGTCGATGGTTGTCTTGTTACGCCTGGTCATAGCGGTGCATGACCCAGTGCTGCGCGGCGCGCAGGACCGCTCTGGCCCAGGGGTTGGTGAGGTTCCAGAAGGCGTGCAGCCATGCGGTGGCAACGGTCCGGACGTAATAGTCGATGTCGAGCGGGTCGGCGTCCCGCCAGGCGGGCAGGTCGGCGACGATCGCCTCGGCCTCGCGCGGCGTGTGCCCGGACGCGATGAGGCAGATGACGAAGTCGCACGGGTTGACGAACCCGGCGCCGCGGCTGGCGGCGGCCCAGTCAACGAGCACGGCCGACGCCCCGATGCGGACGTTGGTGGGGTTGATGTCGGTGTGCAGCAGCGTCGGCCCGGCCAGACGGGGCAGTTCCCGGCCTGATGGGGCGTAGCTCGACCAGCGCTTCTCGAACGCGATCAACGGAACGTCGTCCGGGCAGGTAAGCCGGTCGAGGTCGGCGAGAGTTTCCAGCAGCAGTGGGATGTCGGGGGAGCCGATCGAGTAGTTCGCCCGGGTGCCGTCGACCCATGTGAACGCCAGCAGCCGCCACCCGTCCGCCTGGACGGCGTGCAGCAGTTCGGGCGCGATGGCGGTGACGTGCGGCGCGACGGCCTGCTCGCGGGCGAGTTGTTCGCCGGCGCGGGTGCCGTCCGGGGCGGCCTTGACGAACAGCCGGTCCCCCGGCCCGGTGGTGAACGCGGCGACGAGCGGCGTGCGGCGCCCCTCGTCGATCGTCTCCACCTTGGCCGGGGGACCCATCTGCTCGGCCACGGCTTCGCGCAGCCCGGACGGCAGGCCCTCCCAGCCGACGCGGTCGGGGGGTGAGAACCGCTCGGGGCGAGTGGTCTTGGCCATGAGGGAGAGCCTGCCAGGTGATCAGGCCCGCGCGGGGCCGGACGCGACGGGCGGGGGCGCACCGGTCCCACCGGTGCATTTGTCGACGGGCATTGCTCGCATGCAGGGGTCGGGCGGGCAGCATCCGTAGCCGGAGCCGTTCCAGAACGCCGGGTCGACGGGGTAGCCGGTGGTCTGCAGGGCGGGGAGCGTCGCTCCGATTTCCTCGGGGGTCATGCTC